>DDEI01000004.1:2318-4107 GCA_002336675.1 Flavobacteriales bacterium UBA1958
ATTATGCGAATTCCAGATGTTATGAAAGCTGAAAAAGCGGAGCTAGACATCAGTGAATGGAACGGTGTAATGAAGTTAGTGCACCAAGCGCTTATAGAAATTCAGGATTACAGATCGGTAGAGGGAGAAAAAGTAGAACAAGAGTTCAAAGAAAGAATCGCTAACATTCTAAATTACCAAAGTGAGGTTCAGGAGCCTGTAGAAAGAAGGCTAACTAAAATAAAAGACAGAATCAAGAATAATCTTGAAGATGTTATAGATTCAGATAAAATAGACTCTAACAGGTTTGAGCAAGAGCTTGTCTTCTTCCTAGAAAAACTAGATATTTCTGAAGAAAATTCAAGGCTTAAGAGCAACTGTGATTACTTCTTAGAAGTATTAGGAGGCCCTAATTCTGAAGGGAAAAAACTTGGGTTTATAGCACAAGAAATAGGAAGAGAGATTAACACTATGGGTTCTAAAGCGAATGATGCTGAGGTTCAGAGATTAGTGGTGAAGATGAAAGACGAACTAGAAAAAATAAAAGAGCAGATATTAAACGCACTTTAAGACATTAGAGTAAATGAGTTCTGGGAAAGCCATCATATTTTCTGCGCCAAGCGGAGCCGGGAAGACAACTATTGTTCAACACCTGTTGAACCGCGGACTAGATTTAGAGTTTTCTATTTCTGCCACTACGCGTGAGCCAAGAAAAGTAGAGTTACCTGGGAAAGATTACTTCTACTTTTCTGTTTCTGAGTTTCTAGAGAAAGTAGAAAAAGACGAGTTCTGCGAATGGGAGGAAGTATACGCGGATAATTACTACGGAACCCTTAAGTCTGAGATAGAGAGAATCTGGTCTAGTGGTAAGCATGTAATATTCGATGTGGATGTGAAGGGTGGAATTAGCCTCAAAAAGCATTTTGGAGAAAAAGCGCTTTCTATTTTCGTTCAGCCTCCATCTATAGAGAGTCTTAAAGAGCGCCTAGAAAAAAGGGAGACGGAAACCACTGAGAGCATCGTCAGACGAATAGGGAAAGCAGAGCAAGAGTTGAAGCAAGCCTTTGAGTTTGATTTCATTTTAGTTAATGATGATTTAGAAGAGGCTTTTTCTACAGGGGAAAAGGTCATTACGGAATTCTTAGAAAATGAGCAATAAGCACATTGGCCTTTTTTTCGGTTCATTTAATCCTATTCATGTAGGTCATTTAATTATAGCCAATCACTTAATAGAAGCCTCAGAACTAGACGAGCTGTGGATGGTGGTAAGCCCGCATAATCCATTTAAAGAAAAAGTATCTCTCCTATCGGATAATCATCGGTTAGCACTCGTTCGAATAGCTATTGAAAACAACCCCTTACTCAAGGCTTCGAATATAGAATTCGACCTACCTAAGCCCAGTTATACGGTTCAAACACTTGCTTATCTTAAAGAAAAACATCCTGAATTTAAATTCTCGCTGATTATGGGAGAGGATAACCTCAGAGGATTGCACAAATGGAAAAATGTACAAGAAATAGTGCAGCAGCATTCTATATATGTCTACCCTAGGGTAAGAACAGTTCAGGAAGAAGGAAAAGAGATTTCTATAAAGCCACACGAAAAATTAAAAGAGGCCGACTTCCATTTTATAGATGGCCCTATGCTCACCATTTCTGCCAGTCATATCAGAAATGCTATTAAATCAGGAAAAAGCGTAAAATACCTCCTCACCCCTGAGGTAGAAAAGTACGTAGATGAAATGCACTTTTACAAGTAGTTAACTACGCGGGTTTTAGCTGCTATCTCTTACCTTTACCAATTCATTTA
>DDEI01000086.1:0-218 GCA_002336675.1 Flavobacteriales bacterium UBA1958
TTACTGACGGGGTAATCCTAGCTACAGAAACAGTTGTAGACGTAGCCCTATCTACAGGCGTTCACGGTACACTTGTAGCAGCAGTCATAGCAGCAGAGTTATTGCCAGCACTAACTAATCCATTTGCAGAGTTAACAGTATTTGCACCAACAGATGATGCTTTTGTTGCAGCGCTTGAAGCGTTAAGTCTAACAGCTGAAGAGTTATTAGCTTCAGAA
>DDEI01000086.1:532-20120 GCA_002336675.1 Flavobacteriales bacterium UBA1958
TGAAGAGTTATTAGCTTCAGAAGGCTTAGGAAACATCTTAACATACCATGTAGTTAATGGAACTGTATTAAGTACAGATTTAGTTAATGGAGCAGTACCCACTTTATCAGGAGAGGAAGTAATAGTGAATATAGATATGGGAGCTATGATAAACTCTTCTAATGTCACAGGGGCAAATAATGAAACTGGAAACGGAGTTGTTCATGTTATTGATGCTGTTCTTTTTGCTACTTACCTTGGTGTTGAAGAAAGTGATTTAGGTGTTTATTCATTAACTGTTTATCCTAATCCTTCTTCAGATTTCGTTACAGTGAATACAAATGGAACTGATTTCAATTCAGTAATTATTCAGGATTATACAGGAAGAGTTGTTTTTGACCAAACCGTTAGCGCTGGAAATACAATTTTAGATGTTCATGAACTAGTTTCTGGACAGTACATCATTACTTTAGTTGGAAACACAAACAAAGTCTCTAAAAAACTATTGATTAGTTCTAATAGATAAGAAATTGATTTTTTGAGAAAAAGAGGCCTCGCTTAATAAGTGAGGCCTCTTTTTTATTTTATAAGTAATTCATCCTTCTAAAAAAATAGATCGAGGATATAAAGCTCAAGCCGGTGATCAGGGATAGAAGTTCTTCGTAAATTTCGCACAGAAAAATGAAAAAGAAACTATATATAAAAGTCTGTGGAAATTCCAAAGAAGAGAACATACTGGCAGTAAAGAATACTGAGCCAGATCTAATGGGTTTTATTTTCTCTAAAGATACTCCCCGACATACTCTTCTTCGTGAGCTGAGAGATACTATTCATGAGATTCCTGAAAGAACCAGAAAGGTAGGTGTTTTTGAAAATGAACCTATTCTAAATCTAAAGAAGCTAGTCATTCTATGTGATTTACATCTGGCACAGCTTAATGGAGGAGAAGACCTAGCATATTGCCAGGAACTCATCCAAAAATCCGATTTCGGAGTGATTAAGGTGTTCCATGTGGATGATAATTTTGACTTTTCTGTTACCAAGGAATTTGAAGAGGTGGTTCACTTCTTCTTGTTCGACGTCATGCCAGACAAACTAGACAGATCAGGAAAGAAATTCAATTGGGATAAACTGAAAGAATACAATGGTGAGTTGAGTTTCTTCTTAGCAGGAGTAATAGAGTCAGATGATGTAAAAGAAATAAAAAGTCTCAAGCATGATAGGTTGATAGGTATAGACATAAACAGTAGTTTCGAGACCGAACCAGGAATTAAGGATGTAGAAAAAGTAGATGCTTTTATTAAAGAATTAAGAAAATAATATTAGGAGAAACAGACTAAGATTTTTATAGAGAATAAGGTGGTGAATTTGATTCTTTATCATAGTAAAGTTCCTCTATAATGTGTGTTCCATAAAACTTCACGAAAATATCGCTTAGTCTTTACCTCGTCTCAATTAGGTTTCCTCTGATTCTCGTTTAAAACATGTCTTCTTGTTATAAAAACATTAGATTAGCCATATAGCGGTTGGAGGGGTTAGTTGATTATTTCCTTCAGCGTTGCAAAGCCAGAATAATATAGACCATGAAGTTACTAGAAATCAGAAAGGAAGTAATGTTAAACCTCGAAAAATCGATGGATGAATTACTCAGCAAGTATTTGAAATCTCCTGATACCAATTGGCAGCCAGCAGATTTTCTGCCAGATGCATCTGATCCCGGATTTCATGAACACGTAAAAGAAATTCAAGAGCTTTCTAGAGAAATGAATTATGACCTCTTCGTTACGCTTATAGGTGATACTATTACTGAAGAGGCTTTGCCAACTTATGAATCTTGGTTAATGTCTGTAACAGGAATAGATAATGAAGGAAGAAATGGTTGGAGTCAGTGGATTAGATCCTGGACTGCTGAAGAAAATAGGCATGGTGATTTACTGAACAAATATCTTTACTTGTCAGGAAGAGTAGATATGAAAGAAATGGAAATTTCTACACAACACTTAATCAGTGATGGGTTTGATATCCAAACAGGTAAAGATCCATACAGAAATTTTGTTTACACTAGTTTTCAAGAGGTGGCTACCAATATTTCACACAGAAGAGTCGCTAGTCAGTGCAAGCAATTAGGGAATGATTTACTCGCTAAGATTTGCGGAAATATAGCTGCAGATGAGGCCCGTCATGGAAGAGCTTATAGCGATTTTGTTTCTAGGATTTTTGAACTAGACCCTTCAGAAATGATGCTTGCTTTCCAAGATATGATGAAGAAAAAAATAGTAATGCCTGCTCATTTTTTAAGGGAATCTGGAGGAACTATCAATGATCTTTATTCTCATTTCTCAGATGCTGCTCAGCGAGTGAATGTTTATACTACCTATGATTATATAGATATCCTCAAAGGTCTATTAAAAGATTGGAAGATCGGCGATAGAGGTGATTTGACTTCTGAAGCAGAGAAAGCTAGAGATTTTCTCATGGCACTCCCAAACAGACTTACTAGAATTTCGGAAAGAATAGTTATTCCGGAAGCACAGTATGAATTCAGTTGGGTAAAGAGGTAAGACAAATTTTAGTTGTTGCTCCTTAGATTGACTTTTCACCAGCTGTCTTTACCCTTCTGCTCACCTATCGAAATCTTCCGTATCTAAAAAATCACATTCCCATTTTTTTATTTCAATTGGTTTAGTCTTTGTATTGAACCAAATACTGTTTCAGGGCATCCGCTATTTTTCTGTCATTAGATAATCTAGGAACTTTATTCTGACCTCCGAGCTTTCCTTGGCTTTTCATATACGATTCAAAAGAGTTAGGTTGAAGTTCTGAAATAACTAATTCTCTCAGAACCTTCCCATTTATCAAGTCCAGATAATAAACATTCTGGGCACGCATACTATCTTCTATACTTTCAATAAATGCCTGTTTATCCTTTGGAATACTTTCAAACTCTATTAGCCATTCATGATAGGGTAGTCCCTCTATTGGATTAACCTGAGGAGCTACATGAAATTCTCTAATACTAGCCCCATGCTTTTGACAAGCCATAGCCATAGCCATCTCTACTTCCTTTCCTATTACATGTTCACCAAACGCAGAAGTAAAGTGCTTAATTCTTCCAGTCACTCTAATCCTAGGAGGGTTTAATGCAGTAAACTCTATGGTATCTCCTATGCTATAAGCCCATAGGCCCGCGTTGGACGAAATTAAAAGGGCATAGTTTTTATTCAGTTCCACCTCTCCTACATGAATTCTCGTGGGGCTTTCATTCGAAGCTTCATCAGCTGGAATAAACTCGAAGAACATTCCTGCATCTATATTTAAAAGCATCCCTTTTTCCTGCTGAGAATCCTGAAAAGCTATAAATCCCTCACTCGCTGGATACAGTTCTATAGTAGGGATATCTTTTCCTATCAGTTCTTTAAAGCGCTCTTTATAAGGGTCAAAATTCACTCCTCCGTAGACAAATAAAGAAAAGTTTGGGAACACTTCACTTATGGTCTTTTTACCTGTTTTTCTAAGAAGCTCCTCGTAATACATCTGAACCCAGCTTGGGATTCCACTGATAAGAGACATATCCTCTCGCAGCGTTTCATTAGCTATCGCGTTTACTTTTTCTTCCCAGTCTTCTATGCAATTCGTCTCATAACTAGGCATTCTGTTTCGTTGTAGATAAGAAGGAACATAATTAGCGACTATGCCAGATAAACGCCCAAACTTCATCCCAGAGGGAAGCCTCTCTAACACTGGACTTCCCTGAAGAAAAATCATTTTACCATTAATAAATTCTGCTTTACCGGTTTCAGCTATATAACATAAAAGAGCATTCCTAGCTGCGGCTATTTGAGTCTTCAGACTTTCTTTAGTTAATGGAATATACTTCGCTCCAGAAGTGGTGCCCGAAGTCTTACATAAATAGTCAGGTTTTCCGGGCCACAGTATGTCGGCCTCATGGGCCTTTACTTTTTCTATGTAGGGTCGAAAAGCTTCATAATCTCTAGCAGGAATAACTCCTTTAAAGGCATCATAACCCATCTCCTCTGTAAGGCCGTGATCCTTTCCGTACAGTGTCTTAGATCCTGAATTAATTAGATTCTGTAATACTTTAAATTGAGTTTCTTGGGCTAAAGACGCTTTCTTCAGAAGGTTTTTTTTAACTCGCCTTGCAAAAGACAGAGCTACTCGTTTTTTCAATCCCATAGTGTAAAATTAACCATTGCTACGCTATAATTTTATACAAAAAAGCCCTGCTTATGAGCAGGGTTTACTAAACTGTTTTCTGTTGAATAATAATTATTCTACGACAAGCGGCTTGTCTAACTTTCCTAACTTGCTGCTCAGCCTGACCAGGTAAACTCCAGAAGGCAGAGAAGATACGTTAATAGTCAACTGATGGTTCCCTTGTTGTCCTTCTCCAATATATAAATCTTCTAAATGTTTCCCTTGCATATCAAATAAACCTACTAATAGCTCTGATTTTTGACTCAGGTTGTATTCTAGAACAGCAATATCAGTAGCTGGATTAGGATAAATAGATGCTATAATCTCAGGATTATCTATTCTATCTTCTACGTTTGTAATTTGGTCAAAGTTCATTCTAACCATAGGAATTCTGCTTAAATAAGTTACGTTAGGCACTCCGCTTGAATTATTAAACCGTGCCCATGCCGTAAGCGCTTGTGCCTCTCCACTCATGGAGAAGGTCACCTCATTTGGAGTATCTATAGTTCCTACAACTGCCAGATAAGAAGAATCCTGCACTAACTCTATTGGGGTATCAAAATCAAAAACCATCATCTGCTCATCACCGAAATCATTAAGGTGAAAAAATTGAACGATCTGCAAATCAGAGGTGGCTATAGGAACTAAGGACACCCCTTCTTCAATAGAAAAACCATAAAGTGTAGCATAACAATAGCTTCCCGTAAATGTGCTGGAACTCACTCCTGCGGAAATACTATGCAATTGGCGGCCGGCTTCACGTGGAACATATACTGCTCCTACCTCGTAAGAAGTTTCGTCAAAATCAGCTGCTGGTATGTAAAACGAATCTGCCACGCCTTCATCTCTAGCGAGCGTGCTTTCTGTAACCTCTATTTTTTTTGAGATTTTATTGTCTTCCGGAGATTCATCTTCTTGGTCTTGAATTAAACGGTACTCTATATCGTACGTGCCTATGTCAGTGGGGAGAACCATAGAAGATGCCACAAAGGTCATAACCTCTTCTGGCGATACAATTTCCAACCCGGAGGAAGTTAAATTTAATTCAGTTCCTTCTTGGCTTAGCGTAGTAACTAGACTTGCCCCACTTTGAGTATCTCCACCACTATTCTCTGCTTTCGCAGAAAGCACCAGTTCTACCTCATTAGTGTTAGGATATTTGAAATACTGCATCCCTAAATAGTCCTCAAAATCTGTAGGTCCTTGAATATCTAAAGCTCCGTGCAGTGAGCTGCTAATTGACAAATTATTTTGCTCTAATGAAACTATTTGCAGATCGTCTATCATCCAAAAGTAGTAAGTCCCTTCAAAGTTGAAACGAATCTTTACATCCGACTGATTTCCTGCAAAAGCTGAAATATTTTTTCTCACCCTCATGTCCCTGTTCGAGGCAGCATTAGTTCCAGAAAACTGATTAACAAATACATCTGAGAACTCACCTCCATTCACACTAACCTGAATCTTACTTATTGATTCATAGTTTTTTAAATACTGACTAAATTCAACTGCTAAATAAGGTGTTTCGCTAAAATCGAATGATGCAGTTGTTAAGGATGCATTATGAGGTGCGGCCGATATTCCCGTACCAAACTCCCCACAATTACCCTCAGTAGCATCCCAATAATTAGAATCAAAAATAAGAAACCCATTATCCGCTGATGGGGAGAGTATAGGGTCTCCTCCTGCACTGCCATAGTCAATACAATTTCCGATAGTTCCTATGGTATTGTTTGGAATGCTAGATTCCCCTCTATACTGCCATATAGCGTCAGTAATGTTAGCATCTGAATCATAATTAGTATTTGTCCAATTTGCTGGTATTCCATTTGAAAAATCCTCCGTCCATAAGATTTCTTCTATTCTATAAACATCTTGAGCGGTTCTTTCAAATTCATAAGACCCTTTGTCTTGAGAGTAATTACTTCCCTGGGCTTGGCCATAGCTAATGCTTAAAACAGCGAAAATAGCTAGGAGTAATACGTGTTTCATATACGACATGTTAGAATTAAACGATCATTTACAAAATAGAGTTACAAAATAGAGCCGATTCTTACTGAATCGGCTCTAAACAATTTAAGATATTTATGAATTAGGCTTAATTACTTGACAGTGTCTTAGTGACCTTAAAGTTCTCCCCTAAGAAACTGTAATTATAAAGCCCACAAGTTAGATTTAAATCACTCAAAACTAAAGATTTGGCTCCTGCAGATACGGTCCCTAGGTACTTATTATACACCACTCTTCCTGTCATATCTGTAATCTCAAATGTTATTTTTTGAGCTGAAACTAGGCTATAAGGAATAGTCGTTTTTCCAAATACCGGGTTAGGATAGTTCTGGCCTATTGTAAGATTCTTGTCATTTATTTCAGGTACAGATATAATATCGCTCGTACTAATTCTGATAGCTGGAGAAATGTCATCAAATGTGAACCAATCTTGAGCTCCACTTGCTCCATAACCTCCAAATATGAGCGTAGAGAAATCGTTATCATACTCAGATGCGTCTAAGACAAGCCTTCCTTCTCCCTGCAAATGTTGTACCCCCACGACATAAGATTCTCCCGGAGTTAACTCTATTTGATCCTCCATTTCGATGGACATAAATCCACTTCCGAAGATATCAGAATTAACTATTTCAAATTCTGTAGAAGTAATAAACTCAGGTGGGTTTGAATTTAAGAATAAAACTATAGCCGCTTCTGCTGGTTCATCACTAGAAGTGACTGTCCCTGTTCCCAAGCTAATTGACGCCGCTTCAAATCTAGTTCCCGGTTCAAAGCAAGTGAAAGTAGTCGCTACGATCCATTCATCGTTTACAGTTACAGTTCCTAATTCACCATCCCAATCTGTATCTAGATTATTGTAATCCTCATTTGCCCAAAATATTTCATCTATTCTGAACTCCTTTTCATTCTCATTATCTCCAGGAACTCCATCCTCCTCATCTTGAAGAGCCGTGAAGACTACGTTATAATCACCAATGTCAGTTGGAGTGAAATCTGAAAATATCCAGAGTAGTGCCGTTTCACCTTGAGCTATTGAAACAGGCTCACTTTCTCCTGTGTAAACAGCATCATTACTCCCCTCTATGAAGACCTCCACAGCTAATCTTGAGCTTACAGCTTCTAACCCTCCTAAGTTTGTGATTTCAGCACCTAAATTGATCGTATGAACTTGTTCTATTGGTGTAATAGTGTACTCAAAGTCATTTATAATATCTCCGGTATAAACATCTGCCACAGCTAAATCATAAGGCTCTGGAATCAAGATAGTAACGTCATCTATGAACCAACCGTATGCAACACCAGACGTAGCTGTTTCATAATTAAATCTAATCCAAAGATTATCATTTCCCTCTACATTAAGAGTCATGTTATATGTTCTTGTTATAGGATTAGGAGTAACAGATCCCCCACCAGCAGTTAGTTGGCCAATGTCTTGTTGGTTCCCGATAAGTTCCCACGCCATTCCATCATTACTTACTTCCACTTTAAGAGAATCAGTAAATCTAGCACCATACATTTCAAAGGTTAAGATTGCGGATTCTATTCCTGAAACATCTATAGGTGAAGCAGTAGTTAAAGTCGACTGTCCTTGTACTAATATTTCAGTCTCATCATTGGCAGCGCCATTCCAAACAAAGGCATACTCTCCGCCTGAAGCAGAATTAATGTCTCCGCCATAAAACCATCCATTTTCAGTATCTCCTATTACCCAATTGTAATTCCCTAATTCTGTTTCGGCCTCCCAGTCCGTAGCATCGGAGAAATCGCTGTACCAAAATGGTGCTTCTCCTCCACCTCTTAAAGATGCTTTTGGCACCTCTTCGTTTACTCTGAATTCAGTTGCTATTTGACTAGGCAAAGTCTGAAAGTTTTGTGCCTTTCCTGCAGAAAATGCGAGGACTGTAAAGATTAAAGTATAAATTTTTTTCATGTTATGGGTATTTTGGGTGAAAGATACAACTTCATCTTAAATTACCCTCTTATTAGGATCAAAAAAGGGCCGTCAATTGACGGCCCTTCCTAATATAATGAACTTAAAGAATTATCTAACAATCATTCTCTTCGTTGATTTTTCACCGTTAACTACTAATGAATAGCTATACATTCCTGCAGCTAATTCAGAAGTATCAAAGCTCACAGTATAACGTCCAGCAGCTTTTCTTCCTTCATTTGAAGAGAAAATATGCTTCCCAGTTAAATCTAGTACTTCAAATGAAACACTCGCGTTCTGAGTAAGTGAATAATCGATGGCAGTAAGTCCAGAAACTGGATTAGGTACGTTCTGACCTAAAGAAAAATTCCTAGCATCAACTTCTCCAACTGTAGTTACTGCAGATGGGTTAAAGTTAAGTCTAACCATAGGCAAGTCATTCGTAAAATACCAATCAACTCCTGCTGTTCCAAAGTCTCCAAAAATAAATGCCGTTTGATCCTGAGTGTCAGACTGAGCTTCCCCCACCTGAACACCTGCTCCACCCTCGTAGAACACTGCTGGCAAAATCAAATCTCCAGCTGTTACTTCTATTGGCTGGTCCAAGGTTACAGTTACCCATGTAACCTCTCCACCATCAAAACCGTTGTAATTACTTTCATAAACTTCTACCTCATCTGATTCAGATAATAATTCGAAATCCGCTCCGCTTGCGTCAAACAACTGCACAAACATCTCTTCTCCAGGAACAGAGTTTGTAGTTAAAGCAAAGTCAACAGCATAAACTACAGCATCACCGAAAATCTCGTAAGTACACCCAGTTGCGAATCCAACCCCTTGGTTATCTCCACCTCCGGGAGTCTGACCTCTAATCAAGTCATCATCTCTAGCCATAATGTAATCCGTCATTTCAATTCCTGCTACAGCAGAGTTGTTAGAAGCATCATTATCTTCTAATTCTCCGGCAACAGTTAGAGTAAAGTCATAGGCTCCGACAGCTAATCCAGCAGTTTCCCACTGCAGTACAGCTAAAGAATCTACAGCTTCTCCCGCAGCTAAAGCTACCATTTCAGAAGCATTCGTTTCTCCGTTAAACTCTCCTGAAAGTACAACCTCAGCTTGGTCAGTAGAACCCCAGTTAATTACTGGAGTATAAGCCATAACGCTAGGTCTTTGAGATGCAGGATATTTAGTATACGATAATCCTGTAACTACTTCTCCATCTATTTCTTCTACAGCTACGAATTTAGATCCATTCACGTTGGTGTATGATGATCCGTTTGCGAATGCAGTTCCTTCAACAGATAAATCGTTTGCAAATCCATCAAAAACTTCAATATCATCTAAAAACCAAGCATATCCGTAAGTACCTACCCATCTAAATCTTAAATACACTTCAGCTGCTCCTCCTGCAACTTCAGAAATGTCAAACCTAACTAAAGTTGGGTTTTGAACATAATCTTGAGTAGACATGTTAGGGAACACCTCGAATCTAGTTCCTGGGTCAGCATCTGCTACTTCATAAGTCTCAACATCTGGCCAAGTTGTTCCATCTGTAGAAACTTCCAATAGACAGTATTCATTTCCATCACTTGCTCCTCCATCCCACATGTAATACTGGGTAGCGAATTCGATTTGAACATATGGGTTATCCGTAAAGTCAATTGGATTAACATTTTGAATCCAACAGTTTTCGATTCCTGTTTGATTTGCATACCCGTCAGAATCTACCATGGCAGTTCCATCACCAGCAGTCAAAGAGCTGATAGCAGGTATTTGTGCTGCTCCAGTAGTTTCTAAACCTGTTCCTATCTCAAAGTTAAGACCTACTGCTCCATAGTCTCCAGTGATCCAATCGTTAGGTTCAGAGAATGTGTTCTCCCAGATAAGATCTCTATCCGTGTTAGGTGTCACTTCCACACTGGAAGAAACTCTTGGTGCTGAGTTTTTCACTAATTGGGCAGCTGGCTTGTTTACTTGGCCAAAAACTCCACTAGTTATAAGCGCAGCGCTTAAAATCATGTAAATTTTTTTCATATCAGAAATTTAATAAGGTTAATAATTGTTGTCAAATATATTATTGCTCGCAAATATATATATTGGAGGGCTACAATTCAATGTTTTATACAATTAAGAGCCTACATCCCCTCCGAAATCTGCTATAAAACTAGGCTTCTTCCATTTCATACTCACTTATGGAAGGGCAAGTACAAATTAGATTTCTATCGCCAAACGCATTATCTACTCTAGCTACAGAAGTCCAAAACTTATTCGTAACCAGGTAGTTCAAAGGGTAAGCGGCTATTTTTCGACTATATGGGTGACTCCAATCGTCTGCGGTAACTTCTAACGCAGTGTGCGGAGCCATCTTTAAAGGATTGTCCTCTGCGTCCAGCACATTATTCTTTACATCTTCGATTTCTTTTCTTATCGAAATCATAGCGTCACAAAACTTATCTAGCTCAGGCTTCGATTCGCTCTCCGTTGGCTCTATCATCATCGTTCCCGCAACTGGGAATGAAACCGTTGGTGCGTGGAATCCATAATCGATTAACCTTTTGGCTATATCCGTAACTTCGATGTTGGCACTTTTCACGAAATCTCTACAATCAATAATCATCTCATGAGCTACAGTCCCTCCATTTCCCTTATAAAGTACATTATAATGGCCTTCTAATCTTGATTTTATATAATTAGCATTTAAAATAGCTATTTTGGTAGAATCAGTTAAACCTCTAGATCCCAACATTTTTATATATCCATAAGAAATAAGCAGAATTAGCGCACTGCCATAAGGAGCAGCTGATATAGAATGGTAGTCTTCGTTTTCATTCTCATAATTATGCTGAGGTAAATAAGGAGCTAAATGTTCTGCTACTCCTATAGGGCCCATTCCTGGGCCACCCCCGCCATGAGGAATGGCAAACGTTTTATGAAGATTCAAGTGACAGACATCTGCTCCAATTTTTCCTGGAGAAGTTAAGCCTACTTGTGCATTCATATTAGCTCCATCCATATATACTTGTCCTCCATTTTTATGAATTATAGTAGTTATGTCTATAATTCCCTCTTCAAAAACTCCATGAGTAGATGGATAAGTGATCATACAAGCTGCCAGCACATCTTTGTGTAATTCTGCCTTAGCTCTTAAATCTTCAATATCAATATTCCCCGAAGTATCGCACTTAACTACTACTACTTTCATTCCTGCCATCACTGAACTGGCTGGATTAGTTCCATGAGCTGATGAGGGAATTAAACAGATATCTCTGTGATGGTCTCCTCTACTTTCATGGTAACTTTTTATTACCATCAACCCCGCATATTCTCCTTGTGCTCCAGAATTAGGCTGTAATGATACGCTGTGAAACCCTGTGATTTCACATAAATCTTTAGCTAACTCATCTAAAATTAAATGATATCCTTTGACTTGTTCGCTTGGTGTGAATGGATGAATTCCTGCAAATGCTGTCCATGTTATAGGAATTAACTCTGAAGCTGCATTTAATTTCATAGTACAGCTCCCAAGAGGGATCATGCTATGAACTAAGGACAAATCTTTATTCTCAAGCCTTTTCACGTAGCGCATCATTTCGGTCTCACTCTGATACCTGTTAAATACCTCGTGTTTCAAAAATTCACTTTCTCTTAAGTATCCTTTCAGTATGTCTTTATTCAAGTCTTTGCCGTGATTGGCTAACGCTGGAAAATCTTGTTTATTTACGAATATTGAAACTAATTCTATAATATCCTCATGATTTACTGTTTCATTGAGGCTAATCCCAATGTACTTTTCATCTTCGAAATACCTCAGATTTAGCCCTTTTTCTATGGCTGTCATTCTAATATTATCGAAGTTTTTTCCTGCTTCTATTTTTAAGGTGTCGAAGAATCTTTCATTGACATTAGTATAGCCCAATTCCGCTAAAGCGTCTGCTAAGGCTCTAGTCTGATTATGAATTTCGCTTGCTATTTTTCTTAATCCTACTGGACCATGATAAACAGCATACATTGAACTCATAACGGCTAATAGCGCCTGTGCGGTGCAAATGTTCGAGGTAGCTTTATCTCTTTTAATATGCTGTTCTCTTGTTTGCAACGCCATTCTTAATGCCGCATTTCCCAACCTATCTTTAGAAACTCCGATTATTCTCCCTGGAATATGTCTCTTGTACTCTTCTCGTGTAGCAAAAAATGCTGCATGAGGACCTCCATATCCCATCGGAACTCCAAATCTTTGTGAGTTCCCTACCACAGCATCGGCACCCCATTCTCCTGGTGGAGTAAGAAGCACCAGACTCATTAAGTCTGCAGCAACTGCAACTTTTAGCCCTTTATCGTGGGCTAAATTCACTGTTTCAGAATAATCTTCTACGCTTCCATTAGAGTTAGGGTACTGTAAGAACATTCCGAAGAAAGTATCATCTATTTCGAAAGAGTTAATGTCTCCGTAAACTACCTCTATTTTCAGCCCTTTAGCTCTAGTTTTTATTACGTCTTTAGTCTGCTGATAACAAGAATTGTGAACGAAAAATTTATTGACTCCAAACTTAGACTGTGTTCTCGATCGTAAATTATAAAACATAGTCATGGCCTCCCCTGCCGCAGTGGCCTCATCCAATAAAGACGCATTAGCTAATTCCATTCCTGATAGCTCAGAGACCATAGTCTGGAAGTTTAATAACGCTTCTAATCTTCCTTGAGCTATTTCTGCTTGGTAAGGCGTGTAAGCTGTATACCATCCCGGATTCTCAAGTACATTTCTTCTTATGACAGAAGGAACTACCGTGGGATAGTATCCCATGCCTATGTATGCCTTAAAAACCTGGTTTTGAGCAGCCCTAGTCTCCATCAAGTTTAAATAATCATATTCACATAATCTTTCAGGAAGTTCAAGCTCTTTTTTTAGACGAATACTAGATGGAACCGTAGCATCTATTAAATCGTCTAGTGTTTTAAACTTTACGGACTCTAACATTTGGTCGACTTCCCTGCCCTCTGACCCAGTGTGTCTGAAATAAAATGATTCTGTAGACATCTTAATGATTTTTTTCGCAAATATACTTCTGATTTATCTCTATACTATTACTAGAATTCTCACAACAAGCTTCATTTAATAAAAAACGATTCCAACTTTTCAACACGTTTTATCTGAACTATATTTGATTATGACTTTACGATGCCTAACAACACTGATTTTCATAGGGATTTCTTTTATCATAAATGGACAAACCGCTTTAAACGATACTATTTTTTTCATGAATGGAGATATTCTCCAATGCAATATTATCGATGACAGTCAAATTGAAGTTGTTTTTGAGTTTCAGAAAAGAAAGAAAAGAAAGCAGCTAGGAGTTCATAAAAGTGAAATTTTCGGAATTATCAATAACGGAATGAAAGAGCTCTATTATAAAGAAAATGAAATAGTCGGAGATGACCTTACTATTTCTGAAGCAGAAGTATACATAGCAGGACAGAGAGATGCTCGAGAACTATACAAAACTAAAAAAATATTTTATACTGGTCTAGGGGTGACGCTCGCTCTTAGTATAGCCGGCGAGGCAGGCCTTTTGGCAATGACCGTCCCTATCATTATTTATCCCGCGGCACAGTATATTCCTTACATAAAAATCAAGGGGGAAACTATCGTAAACCCTAATCATAAATTTAATCTCATATACGCAGAAGGTTATGAAGGAGTGGCTAGAGGAAAGCGAGTGATGTCCGCACTTAAAGGGGCTGCAGCTGGATCAGTTATAGGAGCCTTCTTTTATCGATTAGTCCTTCAGTGATTAGATTATTAAAATTTATATCGGACTCCTTTATTTGGATAGGCCTGTGTGCTGGGGGCAGCTATATCTACACTTGTACTCTACTGAAGGTGCCCATTAATTGGTTGACTTTACTTCTTATCTCCTCAGCGACAACAGCTTTGTATAGTTTTTTAAAGATTCTGAAGAAGTCCTCTGGGAAGTATAAAATAGTCTTAGGGCTATCCAGTTTAACAGCCGTAGCAAGCTTATTTTATAGCGATTTTAATTCGGGATATTTCATTCTAATCCCAGCAGGGATTGTGGGTATAGGATATGGATATATCCCTCTTTATAAAAACCCCCTTAGAAGTATTCCGTTTATAAAAATCTTTATTATAGCTATAGTTTGGGTGTGGGTTACTACGGTTTTTCCAATCTATATAAATTTTGAAGCTTTTAACTTAGGGCACCTAGTGCTAATTAACTCTCAATTACTTTTCTTATTTGGAATCACAGTTCTTTTTGACATCAGAGACTTAAAACATGACCCGTCTGAACTTAAGACTATTCCTCAAACCATAGGTATACGAAGTACCCAGAGATTGAGTCTGGTTCTAATCACTTTGAGCTCTATTCTAATATTAGTTTCTATCTGTCATTCAGACTCTAGTCGGTTCATGCTCCCCATAGTTCTTACCTCCTTGTCCTCCCTAGCTTTGGCTTCTGTCTCTAGTGAGAAAAGAAGCTATCATTATTACACTATTATAGCTGATGGCGTTTTGCTTTTCCAAGGGATAATAGTTTTAGCTTTTCGCTAGACTTTGGTTAATTTTACCGCAATCATTCAATAATTAAAAATGAAAGAAATACTCGAGGTATTGAACTATCCTCTCATCCATACGGATCATGTTTCTGTATCACTCTACAGTTTGATTTTCATTTTAATTGTCTTTTTAGCAATACACCTTTTTGTGCGCTCTGTAAAGTTCATTTTAAATCGTCTGACCAGTAAGAATGATGATTTCGATTCTGCTAAGATTTATACTATCGTAAAGCTTTTAAGGTATATGCTCTTCGTTATAGCAACAGCTCTAGTTTTAGATAACATAGGAGTTAATATTAACGCCCTGCTTATAGGTTCTGCTGCTTTTTTAGCAGCCATTGGGTTAGGGCTTCAATCTATATTTCAAGATATGGTTTCGGGTCTAGTAATCTTTTTTGAAGGGATTATCCATAAAGGAGATATTCTTGAGATAGACGACATGGTAGTAGAGGTGGAAGAAATTAATCTTAGAACTTCAAAGGTGAAAAACAGAGATGGTAACTATGTGCTTATTCCAAATAGTAAGCTAACCACTAACAACGTGGTGAACTGGAGCCATCAGAACATTCTATCTAGGTTTCATATAAATATAGGCGTGGCTTATGGGTCTGATACAGATTTGGTTAAGTCGATTCTGATCGAGTGTGCTCAAAACCACAAACTTACTATTAAACATAAAGGATATGCCGTTTGGTTTGAAAATTTTGGAGATTCAGCGTTGCAATTCAGACTCTTATTCTGGGCTAGAAAATCATGGACTTCAGAAGTCATACAAAGTGAAATTAGGTTCTCTATAGACAAGGCTTTTAGAGAAAATAATATAATGATTCCTTTCCCTCAGCGCGTAATGCACAATGCTCCAATCAAATAACTGAAGGCTTTATATCTCTCACTTCTAACTGTAAGGTTTTCTTTCCATTCCACTCATTCATTCCTATAGCATAAACGATATCTACCGCCTTTCCGGATTTTAGATGCTCGAATTTATCGGCTTGTTTAAAAGCAATACCTGAAAAGTAAATATCCCCCGAGGCAGGTTGTTTTAATGTAAGCTTTAAATGATCTTTAGTCTCTCCCACAAGCTTCGAGTAACCCGCATCTTCTACGTTTTTGGTTAGAAATAACGGGGTCATGTTTTTAGGGCCGAATGGAGAGAATTGGTGTATCAGCCTATACAGTTTAGCTGTAATGTCTTTAAAGTCCAGTTCAATTTCCACATCCATCTCTGGTGAGAACAGCTTTTCTCCTGTTTCTTTTTTCACTGCCTCTTCAAATTGGTCTCTAAACTCGGGTAAATTTTCAGATTTGATAGAAAGACCTGCCGCCATTTCGTGGCCGCCATACTTGATTAATAAATCTCCCGTTTCGATAAGTAATTTATGGATGTCTAGTCCTTTAACAGACCGAGCAGACCCTGTGGCCACACCTTCTTTCGCGGTTAGAACTATGGTCGGTTTATAATAATTTTCTATGAGCCGGCTAGCGACGATTCCTATTACTCCTTTATGCCATCCTTCTTTCCAGACTACTGTGCTATGAGAATTAAGATAAAATGTATCATTTTTTAAGGATTGCAACGCCTCAGCCGTAATTTCTTTATCGATACTCCTCCTTTCTTTGTTGTATTCTTCAATGGCTTGACAAACCAAAGCTGCTTCAGCCTCAGAATGAGCTAGCAACATTTCTACAGCTGCAAAAGCATGCTTAATTCTGCCCGCTGCGTTAATTCTAGGAGCTATGACAAACACCACGTCTTCAATGGTTAACTCTGCTCGTTTAAGTCCTGCAAGCGCAAGAACAGATTTTATTCCTGGTCTGGGATTTGAATTTATTTCTACGAGGCCATGAAACGCCAGAATTCTATTCTCATCATCGATAGGAACTATATCGGCTCCTATACTAATGGTCAAGAAGTCCAAATACTGATAAGCTAAGCTTTCATCCATATCTAACTTAGTCAGCACAGCCTGAATAAGCTTGAATCCTACACCGCATCCACTTAGGCCATCAAAAGGATAATCACAATCTTTCCTTTTAGGGTCCAGTACGGCATGAGCTGGCGGAAGATTTTCTCCTGGCTCATGATGATCACAAATTATAAAGTCAACTCCATGTTTAGACCCTTTTTCTATCAATTCTACAGCTCTAATTCCACAATCAAGAGTAATCACTAAGTGCGGGTTTTTGGCTTCTAGAGAGGCTATAAATTTCTCACTTACTCCATAGCCTTCAGAGTATCTATCTGGAATGTAGTACTCTATTATGCAGTCCGAGTAGGTTTTTAAAAAGTGAGTCATCATCGATACTGAGGTGGTTCCATCCACATCATAATCTCCATAAACGATAAT
Organism: Flavobacteriales bacterium UBA1958; assembly: GCA_002336675.1. Taxonomy (GTDB): domain Bacteria; phylum Bacteroidota; class Bacteroidia; order Flavobacteriales_D; family Sanyastnellaceae; genus ASP10-05a. The sequence goes on from DDEI01000086.1 coordinate 17,588, forward strand.
TTTCTCATTATTTTTTATGGCTTGTACCATGCGATCTACTGCCTTGTCCATATCTTTCATTAAGAATGGGTCATGTAAATTCTCTAGCCTTGGCCGGAAAAATTCTTTGGCCTTATCAAAAGAGTTAACCCCCCTACTTATGAGCATTTTAGCTATTACATCAGGAATGGTTAATTTATTCTTAAGTGGTTCATATTCAGCAATTTCTACTTCTTTTTTTTTCACCCATTTGTACTCCATTTCCTATGGTTTTAGCGATTTAAATGCCTATTCTACTCAATATTTACGATAAAATATTTCTACAAACATAAAGTTAATAGTTATCTTAGCGCTTGTAATTTAATTTTCAAAAGAGAGATTAGTTAATATGAACTTAAGAAAAATCCTACCCGGCTTTATTGCTTTACTCACACTTACAGTTGTTATTTCCAGCTGTTTAAATGACGATAACTTAATCCCCGCTAACTGCTTTGACGGAATCCTAAATAATGGAGAGTTTGATGTCGATTGTGGAGGAGCAAATTGCGATCCTTGCCCACCCTCATGTACAAACGGCCTTTGGGATCCTGATTTCGGAGAAATAGACATAGACTGCGGTGGTCCTAATTGTGACGCGTGTCCTACATGTAATGATGGGATTATTAATCAGGATGAACTTGGTATAGATTGTGGCGGAGAAAACTGCGATCCTTGTTCTACCACAGGAAGCTGTATAAACGGAGTGCTAGACCCTAGTGAAACAGGTGTAGATTGTGGTGGGCCAGACTGCTACCCATGCCCTGTACCTTCATGCGATGATGGAGAAATGAATGGTTTAGAAACGGGGATAGACTGTGGAGGACCTGATTGTCCAGCATGCCCAGAGCCTACCTGTGAGGATGGAATAATGAATGGTTTAGAAACAGGTATAGACTGCGGAGATGGATTATTCTGTCCTCCCTGTCAAATGGCTAGTCAGGGACAAATCATCTTTAGAGCGAACAATAGTAACTTCGAAGCTTATGGAGGAGCTACTGCTACTTTAGAAGGTGATCTCGTATTCAACATAACTCTTTCTGGAAGCGGTGGAGCTGATGAGCAAATAACTTTCTTAATTCCTAATGCTCAAACACTAGCGGACGGGAATACAGTAAACTTCAATCAAACTACCGCAGGAGCTGGTTATGTCATAGGACTAGAGTACGGTATCTATGGAAACTTCTTAACCGATACTCCAAATTCTGATGTTATGGTTAACTTTACTTCAATAGGAGTTACTCCTGGAACCATCATATCAGGAACTTTCGAAGGACAGATGTATAACTTTACAGAGTCATTTAACTTCAACCTAACTGAGGGTTCATTTAACTTGGTTCTTCAATAAAATAAAAACATCAACTAAAAAAAGCCTTGCGATCGATCATCGCAAGGCTTTTTTATTGATGCATAAATATTGGAACTCTAATTATTAACAACCAGTTTCATGCTCAATCCATTGCAGAAAAAAAGATAAAACCCAGAGTTTAAATGTGAAATATTCAGCTGCTGTGTTTTACTGTTAAGAATTCCTGCCTGAACTTCTTTTCCATGAAGATCCATTATTTTAAATGCCGTCCCGATTTCGAATGAATGTTCGACAGTTATATTTTCATACGATGGGTTTGGGATAATATTGAGAGAAAACCCAGAATAGTTAATTGGTAAGGATAGTGTTCCATTGATATCAAATTTGGAAAAGAATTTCCAAATCTCAATGTTTGAGCTGATGTCAAAATTACCAAATGCACCTGGCCAATCGTGCCCTCCATTATAAACCTTGAAAAGCTCTACAGTTGCCCCGTTCTCTCCGCTTCCATAAATAAAGTGATCTACGGTACTTCCATCTCCTTCATTAATATCAGGGATAGGTGTTTGTGAGGGTGTTGTATTGCAGTTGTTATGATTGACCCAATAAGAAAGTACATCATCGATATTTTGGGAAAAAATGTCTCCTTCATATGGAACTGTAGGATCGGCAGTTCCATGAATCTGGAGAATAGGGGTAGGGTGGTTTGGATTACAATTACTCGCAGTCGGAGGTGACATGGAACCTGTCACTGATGCAATTGCCGCAATTTTATCGTTTAATTGACAAGCCAATAGGTAGCTCATGAATCCCCCATTTGACATGCCAGTTGAATATATTCTGTCGTTATTCAGGTTGTAGTTATCATTAACATAGTCAATCATATCTTCAACAAATGAAACATCATCGACACTACTCGTCCCCCAACCCACATTCCAATGAGGTGTGCCAAATGCATCTTGTGTTCCCTGAGGCGTAATTAAAATAAACCCCGCTGTATCGGCAACAGGTCTAAAACCTGTATAACTAACATTTGCAATGGCAGAGCTTCCGTATCCATGGAAACAAAAAACAAGCGGAGCAGGTGTAGCGTCATCATAAATTTCCGGAACATACAAAAAGAAATCCCTGTCAACTCCGCCTGAACTGATGGTTATGCTTTGCGTTTGTTGCGAAAGCAGGAGTCCTGATGTAAAAAAGAAAAAGATT
>DDEI01000086.1:20469-21014 GCA_002336675.1 Flavobacteriales bacterium UBA1958
ATGATTGATTTCATGATGTTTTCTTACCCTTCTATTATTTTAAATAGCTCATCCAAGTTAGGCGATAGGATTATCTCTATCCTTCTGTTTTTAGACTTATCTGAAGAATCTACGGGAACGTACTCTGACTTCCCGCTAGCGCTTAATATAGATGGTTTGATAGCACTGTTAGCCGTCATTATCTTCACCACTGAAGTAGCTCTTAACACACTAAGCTCCCAATTATCTCTAGGATGACTAGGAGAGTTCATTTTATCTGTATCTGTATGTCCTTCTACAATTATTTCTAAATCGGACTGATCCTCTACAGCTTTAGCTAAATCAATTAGGGCCTGCTTTCCATCTAGATTTATAACTGTGCTACCAGAAGGGAAAAGCAGATTAGCCTCAAGACTAACATACACCTTTCCGTTTTTCTGTTCTACTGTTAGTCCTTTTCCTTCAAAACCGAGTAGAGCATTAGAAACCTTATCTTTAAGAGAGTTAACCGCTGTCTGCTGAGCTTCTAATAACTGTTCTAGTTCATATACTCTAGCAGACTTAGA
>DDEI01000052.1 GCA_002336675.1 Flavobacteriales bacterium UBA1958
AGTCCTTTTGAAAGAATCTAGTTTTTCTCATGTTTTTCAGAGAGATTCTACTTGCAGTTAGGTTGGCTACACATCCATTTTCAAATTCTATTCTAGCATTGCAAATGTCTGGCGTCTCACTAACTACTGCTACACCGCTAGCACGGATTTCTTTTATTTCGGAATCCATCGTATGAAGAATAATATCTAAATCATGAATCATTAAATCTAGTACAACAGGCACATCAGTACCTCTCGGGTTGAATTCCGATAATCTGTGAGCCTCTATGAAAACAGGCTTAGATAAATGTGCTGCCGCACAAATATAAGCTGGATTGAATCTTTCCACATGACCTACTTGCAGTTTTAATCCTGACGAAATCACCAGATTAGCCAACTTTTCAGCCTCAGCCACAGTATGCGAGATAGGCTTTTCTATAAAAACATGTTTACCAGCATTCAAAGCCAATACGGCACAGTCAAAATGTGCCAAAGTGGGAGTTACTATGTCTATTACTTCAGAATCAGCGATTAACTCTTCAATACTATCGTAGGATTTAATTCCCGTATTTATAGATATTTCGGATGATTTTTTCGAGTCTGAGTCGAAAAAGCCCACTATCTCGAAACGTTCAGGAATTAATAAAAGACACTTTAAATGAATTTTCCCTAAATGACCTACTCCTATTAATCCAAGTTTTAATGGCTTCACCAGCTTTTTTTTACAAAAATAATCTAAAGTCTTTTTGACAATCAAAAGTTAATGGAATTCATTTTTCATTCAAAGACGATAAAAGAAAAAAGTTACTTTTCTTTTTAGAAAATGGAAGATTCATATAGACATAAAGGACTAAGGAGAAACTTATTAGCTCAGCTGAGATTAAAAGGGATTATAAATGAAGATGTACTAGAGGCTATGGAGGCGGTACCTAGACATTTTTTTATGAATAGTGCTTTTTTAAAGTTCGCATATGAAGACAAGGCATTTCCGATAGGAGCTGACCAAACTATCTCTCAGCCTTATACCGTAGCTTTTCAGACTTCTATTCTAAACGTGAGTCCAGGAATGAAGGTCTTGGAAATAGGGACAGGAAGCGGTTATCAAACATCGGTGTTGGCTAAACTTGGGACTAAAGTATTTTCTATTGAAAGGCAGAAGTCTTTGTTTTTAAAAACAGATAGTCTGCTAAGTAAAATGCGTGTAAAAGCCCAACGATATTATGGTGATGGGTATAAAGGTAAGCCAGCTTTCGCTCCTTATGATAGAGTTATAGTTACATGTGGAGCTCCAGAAGTTCCAAATGCTCTAATAAAACAGCTTAAGATCGGAGGGTTGTTAGTTATTCCTGTCGGTCAAGAGGGCTCACAAGAAATGTTGAGACTCACCAAAAACTCAGAAACAGATTTTAGTTTAGAAAGGTTCGGAGAATTCAGTTTCGTGCCTATGCTAGAAGATAGAGAAATGCGCTACTAATTTCACTGTATGTTGTCTTATTTGTCATAACGTCAAATTAGAATTCGGACATTGTTTATGAGTCGTAGTGTTTTCTGAATCCCGTCAAATAGGCTAAGATCGATTTCTTAATTGCCTAGGGATCATTAATGAATGTTTCTGTAAAAGTCAAAACTGGTTTAGCCCAAAAAGTTTTTCAGTGATATAAGTGGAATATTTTTATCGGATAATGACAGACTAATTTGTTTGTCTATTTTTGATGAAAATAAAACTCTAAATCATGCAGAAATTATTACTGATCTTCTCTTTATTTATTTTGTCCTCTTTTGATGTTAGAGCAGATCCGGGAGATACCTTGATTGTTCAAACATACACTTTCGATGCACAGAATAACCCGGAAACTAATTATGATTCTCCTGGCAGAAGGTATTTTGATTTTCCTGAGAATGATGGAACATCATATCAGAAAATACTAATGCATTATACATTGAAATGTTTCGAGGATGGAACAGCCGGTGGCTTAGGCTTTGATTGTGGAGAATGGGATTATACGTCACATACTTTTTTATATGAGCATACTGGTGAGTTGGATTCTAACGCGCTTTCTCATCCACGTTATTTGTCTAATAATTTAGAGTTTGATGCGATGTCTTTTTCACCAATTCCTCTTATTAATACATTCACTTATGAGTTTTTGCAGACAGATATAAATAATGTAATTTCTGAAGAAGAGTTCTTAGTAAATAGCGAGATGGAGGATGGTATTGCAATCTCGTCAGACACACCTACGAGAATTCAGTTCTATTATCCTAATGAGGACTTAGCGGCAGCAGAATTAGATGGCTTGATTCAGAAAATGTCATTAATTTTTGAAGGTGAATCTACTTTAAGTAATCTTAAAATAAGAACTTCATGGCTTAATGAGGTTCCTGATGAAATGGTCGATGAGGGTCTCGAAGATAATTTCACGCATCCCTCTTTTTCCTTTTTTACAGGAGTGACAGACTTTTTCTTAGACATTCCTGTTGAGTGGGATGGAGCGTCAGGGTTGTTGGTCGATTTTTCTTTCGATTCTAGTGAGGATCAGTTTAGCATTTGGGGGGGTGCGGGCAATTCATTAATGTCAGCCTTAACAGAAGAAAAGTACATCGTTTTTGATGGTGGAGATCAGGTAAGTATTCCTCCCTCGGTTTTTGAAACCATAGAAGAAGAGGTAACCATAGGTTATTGGTTGTACGGTAACCCAGAATTTCAACCTGAAAACAATTCAACCTTCGAAGGGGTTAATTCAGATAACCAACGAGTTTTAAACTGTCATAATCCATGGAGTAATGGCCAGGTGTATTGGGATGCTGGTCAAGATGAGGGTTACGATAGAATAAACGCTCAAGCTGTTGCAGAGGAATATGCAGGAGAATGGAATCATTGGGCTTTTACGAAGAACACGAACACTGGTCATATGAGAATTTTTCTGAATGGTGAAGAGTGGCTAATGGGAGAGGGTAAGGATAATTCTATGTCAGGAATAGCCAAGTTCAATATTGCCTCTTCAGCTGGCGGGACTAATTATTATAGAGGAGCCATGGATGACTTTTTTGTTTTAGATAAAGAGTTGACAGCAGAAGAAATTCAGTCTTATATGAATGGTGGCTATTCTTTGGACTTGCCGCAAGTAGAAAATCTGGTAGCATTTTTTGGATTTAACCATACCTATGGAGAGCCGGTAAATAATGAGGTTTCAGGTTCAGACGGTTTGTCTATAGGTAATGCAGCGTTGCAAAATCATCCTGGTTTTGTACTAACTGCTCTAAACAATCCCGTTACTATAAGGCCAGCACTCTCTCTCTTTTCTGGAGACTATGAAACGATAGAATCATCCATACTTTATGAAGTGGAGGAAGAGCTTCCTCCTGTATCTATAATTGAATATGGAGTAAATGGAAATGAAATTGAAGTTTTAAATAGTCAGGTTTTATATCCTCTAGGTTTCTCAAATCTATACGGTTTAGATGGAGAGATAGTGGAGTCTGTTTCCAACGAGGAGGATACTCTTGTAGAATTTACTAATGAAACCTTGAATTATTTCTCTCCTCCTTTTGAGGTGGTTAATAGGATTGAGTTAGGTAGATTTATCACACCTTATGGAATCGGCTTGGATTTAGAGGAGGGTTGGACTTGGATATATGACTTGACAGATTTTGAACCTTTGCTGCGCGGAGAAGTGGAATTAGAAGCAGGAAACTGGCAAGAGTTATTAGATCTAAAATTCTTATTTATAGAAGGAACACCGCCAAGAGATGTAAAGAGAGTAGAGAATATCTGGGCTGGGAATTGGGGGCTAGGAGCTTGGGATGAAAATGTTTTAGAGAAGACAGTGCAGATTCAGGCAGGAGAGGAAATGTTCAAGATGAGAACTACCACCTCAGGTCATGGTTTCGGAACTGGAAATAACTGTGGCGAGTTTTGTTTTAATAACCACAAGTTAAAGGTGAATGGAAATACAGAATATAACTGGGAGGTGATGCAGGAGTGTGCAGATAATCCTTTGTATCCACAGGGAGGAACTTGGATTTATGACAGAGCGGGATGGTGTCCTGGAGCGCCGGTAAGAATGAGGGAGCATGAGTTGAGTGAGTTTGTTTCAGGTGATGAATTTACTTTAGAGTACGATATAGATAATGACCCTGATGGTAATTACTGGTTTATGGGGCAGCTATTCTCTTATGGAGAAATTAATCATGAATTAGATGTAGAGATAGATCAGATATTAGCACCGTCTGATTTTAGAATAAATAGTAGAATGAATCCTATATGTGATGATCCGGTAATTCGAATTACCAATAAAGGGTCTCAGCCATTGACTTCATGTCAAATTGAATTTGGTATAAACGGTCAGCTTCAAATTTCTACATGGAATGGTGATTTAGGGTTTATGGAAAGTGAAGATATTACGTTGACTTATAATGAGTCTGAGGAGTTTTATAATGGTGAAGAAGATGATATGATGACTTTTCAAGCTAGAATTATAAACCCTAATAATGGTATTGATCAAAATGAAAGTAACAACGCCGCTAGTTCGCATTTTTTCAGACCCCCTACCTATAGTTATGATGAGGATGAAGACGACAACAGAATTATTATAGAAACCAGAACTAATGCGGCTCCAGGAGAAACAATGGTTCAGTTGAAGAATATCTTCGGAGCTATACATTGGACTAGTAATTATACCCAGGCGAACACGGTTTATAGAGATACCCTTACTTTAAATGCTGGATGCTATTTATTGGACATTACAGATTCAGGAGAAGATGGTTTAAATTTCTTTGCTAATAATGATGGAGTAGGTTATGTGAGAATTAGAGAAGTGGATGGGTGGTATTTTGAAACATTTCAAAATAACTTCGGAAAAGAGCTCAAACATTATTTTAATTTCGAGACCAATATTTATGATAATGTACCTGAACTTGATAAGGCGGATGTTAGAATTTATCCTAACCCTACCAAAGGCAAGTTTTACCTTCAAGGTATCGACATAAAAGGAGAGATTTCAGTAGTGGTATATGGTGTGTCGGGAAAAGCAGTGAAGCGAATAAGCGCTAGGTTGAAAGATTCTGAATCAAGAATAGAAATTGACATAGAAAACCAGTCCACAGGCTTGTATAACGTAGTTATTACTCATGGTCATAAGACGTTTTCTAAAAGACTAGTTAAGGAGTAGTTTTTAATTTTATTCTTCTCTTTCTGATTTGTTAAGGGGGTGTTGATAAGAAATAGTAGTTTTCTTATAGTCTACCCCCTGTTATTTTAGGGGTAGTTTGTACTTTTGTTGAAAATTTAAAAAAATGCCAACGTTTCGAACTACTGCACTTGAAGATGTGTTTCACCGAAAACCATTAGAGGTAAAAGCTCCCTCAGGAAAAGTTTCTGATTATTATGGACAGAATGTCTTTAATCAGTCTACTATGAGAGAATACCTCACTGATGAGGCATACGATTCAGTAATGGATTCCATGATTCATGGTTCTAGAATTGACAGAGGAATAGCAGACCAAGTCGGTTCATCTATGAAGGATTGGGCTATGTCTAGGGGTGCTACTCACTACACTCATTGGTTTCAGCCTTTGACAGGAAGTACAGCAGAGAAGCATGATTCTTTTTTCACTCCTTCTTCAGAGGGCAGAGCTATAGAGAAGTTTGATGGCTCTATGCTAGTTCAGCAGGAGCCAGATGCGAGTTCTTTTCCTAATGGAGGAATTAGAAACACATTTGAAGCTAGAGGTTATACGTTGTGGGATCCTACATCTCCAGCCTTCGTAATAGGGACTACATTATGTATTCCTACTATATTTATTTCTTATACAGGGTTTGCCTTAGACTATAAAATGCCATTATTAAAGGCTCTCAAAGCAGTCGATGATGCTTCAGTTAAAGTATGTCAGTATTTCGATAAAAATGTAAGTAAGGTGAACGCCACACTTGGATGGGAGCAGGAGTATTTTCTTATTGATAAAGCACTTTATAATGCTAGACCAGACATCGCATTAACAGGTCGAGCTCTTTTCGGTTACGCTTCTGCCAAAGGACAGCAGCTTGATGATCATTACTTCGGGTCTATCCCAGACAGAGTGATGGCTTTCATGCAAGAGTATGAAATTGAATGCCATAAATTGGGTATTCCTGTAACTACTAGACATAATGAGGTAGCTCCTAATCAATTTGAATTGGCCCCTATGTTTGAAGAGGCTAATTTAGCCAACGACCATAATCTTCTTCTTATGGATATAATGGAGAAAGTGGCTAAAAAGCATGACTTCAGGATTTTGTTCCATGAAAAGCCTTTTGCAGGATTAAATGGAAGTGGAAAACATAATAACTGGGCCTTAAGTACAAACACTGGAGTTAATCTACTAAGACCAGGGAAAAACCCTAAATCAAACCTACAATTCCTAACATTCCTAGTAAATACTATTAAAGCAATTTATGACAATGCGGACGTGCTTAGAGCAAGTATTGCAGGAGCAGGGAATGATCATAGATTAGGTGGGCATGAAGCTCCCCCGGCTATAGTTTCTGTGTTTATAGGTTCTCAGCTTAGTAAGCTCCTCGATGATTTAGAGAAAAACATAAAAGTGGGGAAAATGACTCCAGAAGATAAAACGGAGTTGAAATTAGAGATAGGTAAGATTCCTCAAATCTTATTGGATAATACGGATAGAAATAGAACTTCACCTTTTGCTTTCACAGGAAATAAATTTGAATTTAGAGCAGTAGGTTCTACAGCTAATTGCGCCAATGCTATGATTGTTGTAAATACAATAGTAGCTAATCAGTTGAATAAATTTAAGGTAGAGGTAGATAAGAGAATCTCTAATGGAGTGAAAAAAGATGAAGCTATTCTAAAGGAAATCCAAAAATTAATTAAAGAGTCTAAGACCATCCGTTTCGAAGGGAATGGGTATGGGGAAGAGTGGGTTAAAGAAGCTAAGAAAAGAGGCCTTTCTAATTTGAAAGACACACCTTCAGCATTAAAAGTATGGAAAAGTCAAAAAGTACAAGAAATGTTTGCCGCGTTGAATGTATTAAGCAATGAAGAGGTTGATGCTAGATATGAAGTTCAGCTGGAGAATTATGTAATGAAGTTGCAGATAGAGGCTAGAATTTGTGGTGATATGGCTCAAAATCATATTATTCCCGCAGCCATTAATTATCAAAATAAATTACTTGAGAATGTAACTGGTTTAAAGGCAGTTCTTGGAGCTTCTTATAAGAAATCAGCCACAACTCAAATAAAATTAATTGAAGATATTAGTACTCACCTTACTGGCATTAAGTTAGCTATTGATGAGTTAAAGATAGTTCGTAAGAAGGTAGAAGGGATGGAAGACTTAGAAAAACAAGCAGCTGAATTTTCTGAAAAAGTAAAGCCCCTCATGGATGTAGTGAGAGAACACGCTGATAGGCTAGAAATGTTAGTTGACGATGAGATTTGGCCATTGCCCAAGCTTAGAGAGATTCTCTTTACTAGATAGTTGTTAGTAAAATTTAAAATCCCGCTGTATCTTTCAGGGGGATTTTCTGTTTTATTGAAATAGGTCATTAGAGATGATTAATGAGCTTGGCGGGGTCAGATTATATACCATAATTGAGCTGAAAACAGAAAGGCTGAAAATTCTTTTTGTCTAACTAGTATTAAATTCTTTATTTTCGCCTTTAGGAAACAAAAAAAAACCTCAAGCAGATGAAACTTATACGTATAATCACTTTAACGATTTCTTTATTGGCTTTTACATTAGTTCAAGCTCAATCTGAACAACTTGTCAAGGCTAATTTAGAATATGATAATGGAGGTTATGATGAAGCTGCTATGAAGTATAAGGCAGCTTATAAAAAAGAAAAAAAAATAGAAACGAAGGCCATGATCCTTTACAGGACCGGCGAGTGTTACAAATTTGTTCATAGATATTCTGAAGCTGATGAATATTTCAAAAAATCTATTATTGCTAAGTATCACAAGCAAGACCCTGTGGTTTATTTCTCTTATGGAGAGTCTTTGTTAGAACAAGGTAAGTATGACGAAGCTATCGTTCAGTTCAATAAGTATAAAGACAATGGCGGAGATGAGGCTAAAGCATCTAAGGCTGCTGCTGAAGCTGAAAGTGCTGCGCTTAATATAGAAGAGTCTGATTCTAGATATGAAGTAGAATTAATGGCTGCTCTTTGTTCTCCTTACTATGATTACGCGCCTGTAATTAGCGATAAAAAAGGAGATGTGTTAGTATTTTCATCGAGTAGACCTGCATCTTCTGGTGGAGACTCTGATCCAATAACAGGAGAGGATTTTGCAGATCTTTATGTGACTAAAAGAGATAAGAAGCGAAAATGGGATATGCCTAAGGTGTTGAACAACACGGTGAATACTTCTAATCATGAAGGAGCAGCTTCATTTACTAAAAAGAGGGACATTATGTATTTCACAAGATGTAAAGTTTCAGATAACGATAGATTTGGGTGTGACATCTTGTGGGCTAAAAAGCAAGGGAAAAATTATGCAACACCCACTTTAATTCCGATTAGAGCGGAAGGAGATGATTCGACTACTATAGGACATCCATTTATTTCTAGTGATTCTAAATTTATGTTGTTTGCCAGCAATATGCCTGGAGGATTCGGTGGAAAGGATTTGTACTACATCACTTATGATAAAAGAGCTGATGCATGGGGAGCTCCAGTAAATCTTGGTTCTGAAATTAATACACCTGAAAATGAAATGTTTCCATTCATCAGAGCTGATGGAGGATTATATTTTTCGTCAAATGGCCATACGGGATATGGAGGGTTAGATGTTTTCAAAGCAGATTCGAACGGGGAGATGTCTTGGTCTGAAGTGTCCAATCTTCAGTACCCGATTAACTCTTCTTCGGATGATTTTAGTTTGATTTTCGAAAACGATGAAGACAAGGGATACTTCACTTCCAACAGACCAGGAGGAAAAGGAATGGATGATATCTATTCCTTTAAAATGCCTCCCCTTGAGTTTATGCTAACTGCAGTAGTTTACAATGCTAAGACAGGAGAACCTATACCGGGAGCCAAAGTGTTAATTAATGGAACAGATAATAGTTCTTTTGATTTAAGGGCAGACGGAAATGGAGGGGTGGAATTAACTAACGGAGAGCTAATAGAGGAAACTACATATACTGCTGACATCAGTATGGATGGATTTATTGCAGCGGGAGACCTGTTCTCAACTGTTGGGCTAGAAAGAAGTACAACTTTCGCAAAGGAGTATTTCTTAGATCCAATCGTTCTGGAGATTGCGTATACTTTTCCCGAAGTTAGATATGACTTAGGTAAGTGGGAGCTTCAAGTTAATAATGAAGTGAATTCTGCAGATAGTTTAGACTACCTTCTGGAGCTTCTTCAGAAAAACCCTAATCTAGTAGTTCAGTTAGAAGCTCATACAGATACTAGAGATGGAGATGAGGCGAATAGAATACTTTCTAACAAAAGAGCAAAGACGTGTAAAGATTATTTAATTTCTAAAGGAATAGCAGCAGATAGATTAGAATCTAAAGGTTTTGGAGAAACGAAAAACTTAGTTTCAGATACAGAGATAGCGGCTATGGCTACCAATGAAGAGAAAGAAGTAGGACACCAAAAGAATAGAAGAACGGAGTTCACAATACTCAGATTTGATTACGTTCCTAAGGGAGAATAAATTGATTTGAAATAAAATAATTAAAAGGCTCAGGGATTTCCTGGGCCTTTTTTTATTCTTAAAATCAGATTTAGTGGAAAACTAAACGCTAAAGTGAATGCTAAAGTTGAATTATAAGTGTTCCGTTCGAACTTCTATAAGTACTTTTACGCGTGAAAATGGCAGTAGAAAATAGATACCAAAAAAGAGGAGTGTCCGCTGGAAAAGAGGACGTTCACGCAGCGATAAAAAACCTTGATAAAGGGTTGTTTCCAAAAGCGTTCTGTAAAATCTTACCTGATTTAGTAGCAGGAGATTCTGATTTCTGTAATGTAATGCATGCAGATACAGCTGGAACCAAGCCTTCCCTGGCATACGCCTATTGGAAGGAGACGGGAGATATTTCTGTTTGGAAAAACATCATACAAGATGCTATGATCATGAATATAGATGATCTTATCTGTGTGGGTATAACAGACAATATTGTGCTTTCCTCAACTATTGGTAGGAATAAAAACTTGATTACTGCAGAAGTAATTAAAGAACTAATCCAAGGAACCGCTGCTTATATTGAGGAACTTCGAGAATTAGGAGTGGGTATTGAGTTAGCTGGTGGAGAAACTGCAGATGTGGGAGATATAGTGAGAACTTTAGATGTTGGGTTTACAGCATTTGCTAGGACTAAGAGAAGTGATATAATAGATAACGCCAATATAAAGTCAGGAGACGTTATTGTAGGTTTTTCTTCCTACGGTCAGGCCAGTTATGAAAATGAGTACAACGGCGGAATGGGAAGTAACGGACTTACTTCAGCTAGGCATGATGTATTTAGCAAGGATATAGCCGAGAAATATCCTGAGACATTTGACCCCCTGGTTCCTAAAGATCTTGTTTATTCAGGAAGTGTATGTCTTACTGATTCAGTAGAAGGTGTAGAGGTTAACGCAGGTAAATTGGTTTTAAGCCCAACCAGAACCTATGCCCCTATAGTAGCAGAAATGTTAAAAACATTGCGCAGTCATATATCCGGAATGGTTCATTGTTCAGGAGGAGCTCAGACCAAGGTATTACACTTTGTAGGAGACGTCCACATCATTAAAGATAATTTATTAGAAATTCCACCACTGTTTAAAATGATTCATGACCAATCTGGAACAGACTGGCAGGAAATGTATCGTGTGTTTAATATGGGACATAGGCTTGAAGTCTATTTGCCTGAGGAATACGCAGAGGAGGTTATGAACATTTCTAAATCGTTTAATGTTCACGCTCAGATTGTAGGAAGAGTAGAAGCCGCTGAAACTAAAAAATTGACTATAAAATCTCCTTATGGAGAATTTGAGTATCACCACTAATCCATGAATGATTTACTAACCAAGTTAGGTTTTATAGCTGATCGTTATGCCGAGGTAGGAAAGCAAATAGTAGATCCATCTATTATTTCTGACCAACAGAAGTATATCTCTTTAATGAAGGAGTATAAGGAATTAGAAGATATAGTTGAAGTGTATAACGAATATAAAAACGTCCTAGAGAATATAGAGTCTAGTAAGCAGCTTCTAGAGGTGGAGACAGATATTGAGATGAGGCAAATGGCCAAGGATGAAATCGATAGTCTATTGCCAAGGAAACATGAGCTCGATGAAATAATTAAATTACTTCTCATACCGAAAGATCCGGAAGACTCTAAAGATGTAATTATAGAAATTAGAGCAGGAGCAGGAGGTGATGAGGCAAGTATTTTTGCCGGGGATCTTTTCAGAATGTATACCAAGTATATTGAAGATAGTGGCTGGAAAATGGAGATAGCTACAGTAAACGAAGGGACTTCAGGAGGCTTTAAAGAAATTAGCTTTTCAGTATCAGGGACTACGGTTTATGGAGTGATGAAATTCGAGTCAGGAGTTCACCGTGTGCAGCGTGTACCTCAGACAGAAAGTCAAGGAAGGGTCCATACCTCTGCCGCATCTGTCGCGGTATTGCCTGAGGCTGATGAAGTAGATATTCAGCTGAATATGGGTGATGTTAGAAAAGACACTTATCGAGCATCAGGTGCAGGAGGTCAGCACGTAAATAAGACGGAATCAGCGGTAAGGCTCACACACATTCCTACCAATACCGTGGTAGAGTGTCAGGACGGTCGTTCTCAACATAAGAATTATGCTCAAGCCCTTTCAGTACTTAGAACTAAATTATACGAGCAGGAGTTTGTGAAAATAGAGAAGGAAAGAGCTGCCAATAGAAAGTCTCAGGTCAGTACTGGAGATAGGTCAGCTAAGATTAGAACATATAACTATCCTCAAGGAAGAGTTACAGATCATAGGATAAACCTGACTCTTTATAATTTGAATAACATCATTAATGGAGATATTCAAGATATAATTGATGCGCTTAAAATGGCGGAAAATACAGAGAAATTATTAGCGAATTCAGATTCTACAAGACTTTAAAATGACCAGAGAAGAGCTCTTCCAAGAAATAAAATCAAAGAAATCATTTTTATGCGTTGGGTTAGATGGGGATTTAACTAAGATTCCGGCGCATCTGCTTGAGCTAGAGGACCCTATTTTTGAGTTTAATAAAGCCATTATAGAAGCTACTTCAGATTTAGCTGTAGCTTATAAACCGAATATAGCATTTTACGAATGCCTCGGTGAAAAAGGATGGGTTTCGCTTCGCAAAACACTCGATATTATTCCTAAAAACTGTTTTACTATAGCCGACGCTAAAAGAGGCGATATTGGAAATACCAGTAGGTATTATGCCAAAACTTTTTTCGAGCAATACCAGTTTGATTCCATTACCATAGCACCATATATGGGCTCCGATTCTGTAAAGCCGTTTTTGGAATTTGAAGAAAAATGGGCTATAGTTTTAGCCTTAACCTCTAATGAAGGAGCCAAAGATTTTCAGTACATCACTGAAGCTGGAAAACCAGTATTCCAAACTGTACTAGAAAAATCATCTAGTTGGGGGAGTGAAGAAAACATGATGTATGTTGTGGGAGCTACTAAAGTCGAAAAACTAAAAGAGGTAAGAGCCATAGTGCCACACCACTTCTTATTGGTTCCAGGAGTAGGAGTTCAGGGCGGCAGTCTAGAAGAAGTAGCTAAATTTGGATTAAATGAAAAGTGTGGCCTATTAGTAAATTCATCGAGAGGAATAATATACGCAGACTCTGGTCTTGAGTTTAAAGAAGCAGCTAGAGCTTCCGCCTTAAAGCTTCAGTCATCAATGGCTAAAATTCTAGAAGGGGAAGGTTTGGCGTAATTTACTTTATTTTCGGTGAGTAAATTACTCACGATTAATTGTATCGTAAATTAAGCTAATCCTTAATTGAACTGAAGTGAGAGAATTGTGAGAAGAAAAAATGGTTATCTTGGCTGTTCGGAGTGAAGCTAATTAAATCTAATTAAAATGCACAAAACTTTAAAAGACATATTAGAGCGCCAGTTCTTTGGTGTATGTGCTTATTGGGGTAAGTACTGGGGAATCAGACCTCATAAGATTCGTATTTCGTTTATATACCTTTCTTTTATAGCTTTAGGTTCTCCGATCATCATCTACTTAATAATGGTTTTTCTTTTAGAAAATAAAGAACACTTTAAACTAGCACCCAAGAAACCTACTATCTGGGAGTTCGATGAATAACAGTGAAAATCATTTAAGTCTTTTTTCTTCGAGAATATTAATAGCTGTTCTGGCTATTGTAACTCTTATTACGGGAGGAACTATAGGTTTCGTTGTAATAGAAAATTACGGTTGGTTAGATGCCTTTTTTATGACCATTATCACCATGAGTACTGTGGGGTATGAAGAAGTAAAACCACTAGGGTCAGAGGGGAAAATTTTCACGAGTATTTTGATTATTTTTAGTTTCTCTACTTTCGCTTATGCCATTTCAGTAATAACCACATATTTCGTTACAGGTCAATTTAAAAACTCATTAGCACAACGTAGAATGATGAATATAGTTAATAATTTAGAAGGGCATACAATTTTATGCGGCTATGGAAGAGTAGGTAAAATGGCAGCCAGGAAACTAGGAGGGTATAAGAGAGATTTTGTAGTTTTAGAGATTGACTCAGAGAAATCTGAATATGTTATAAGTACAGAAAATCATATATGTCTTCATTCAGATGCCACCAAAGAACAGAATCTTTTGGAGGCAGGAATATTAAAAGCAAATTCTCTAATAACCACATTGCCGCATGATGCAGATAATCTATATGTAGTTTTGACAGCTAGAGAGTTAAATAAAAACCTAACGATTATTACTCGAGCATCTGAAAAAGAGTCTATTAAAAAACTAAAAATAGCAGGAGCCGATAATGTGATTATGCCAGACGGAGTAGGCGGAGCACATATGGCCTCATTAGTAGTAAATCCAGACATAATGGAGTTTATGGATCATGTGAGTATTCAAGGAGCAGCAGATGTAAACTTGGAAGAGATTATTTTGGATGAATTAACAAGTTTTACTGGAAATTTGTGCTTGTCAGCCTTTACTGAACTGGGCAAACATAACCTAAATGTTATAGGCTTAAAGAAGGAAAGAGGAGAGATTCTAGTAAATCCAAGAAAAGAAATTATCATAGAAAAATCTGACAAACTCTTTGTCCTGGGACTTCCAAAAGACATATCTACCTTCAGAACAGAATTCCATTAGAAGGCTACGCTTCTAAGCTTTATATTTGACCTTTAACCAAAAGTTATTATCTATAATGAAATCTAATCTTCAGAAACTTTTCACACTTCTTCTTTCTATTGGTTTAACCATTCCCTTGTTGGCTCAAGATAAAACCTTTGACGATAAGATAAATGACATAATGGCGCCTATAACGGGTTTTTTAGGAAATTTAATATTTTATCCAGTAACGCTGGGAGGTTACTCAATACCATTCGTTTTAATTTGGTTGGTAGTAGGCGCTATAATCTTCACTGTTTATATGGGATTTATCAATATCAGAGGGTTTAAGCACGCGGTAGATGTAGTAAGAGGTAAGTTTGATGATCCAAATGACCCAGGAGAGGTTTCTCATTTTCAGGCGTTAACAGCTGCTCTTTCAGGAACAGTTGGTGTAGGAAATATTGCAGGTGTAGCGGTAGCAGTTTCTCTTGGTGGGCCTGGTGCTACCTTTTGGATGATAGTAGCAGGTCTTATTGGTATGAGTTCTAAGTTTGTAGAGTGCACTCTTGGTTTAAAGTATAGAAAAATAAATCCTGATGGGAGTGTCTCTGGAGGACCCATGCATTACCTAAGTAAAGGACTAGCTGCTCAAGGAAAATCAGGTGTAGGAAAAGTATTAGCTGTCTTATTTGCCATAGCGTGTATTGGAGGGTCTTTCGGAGGAGGTAACATGGTCCAGATTAACCAGGCTACACAGCAGTTCCAAAGTCTACTGCCTGCAGATTCCTTTTTAGCCTTGAATGGCTGGGTCTTTGGATTAGTTATGTCAGTTATAGTAGGGGTAATCATTATAGGTGGGATAAAAAGTATAGCTAAAATTACTGATAAAGTAGTTCCATTTATGGTCGGTATTTATGTGTTAGCCGCTCTCGTTGTCATAGGAGCCAATATCTCTAATATAGGATGGGCTTTTGGTCAAATCATTGGTGGAGCTTTTGATCCTGAAGCTATGTATGGAGGAATAATAGGAGTAATGATACAAGGGTTTAAGAGAGCTGCATTCTCTAATGAGGCCGGTATAGGCTCTGCTTCTATAGCCCATTCGGCAGCTAAAACAGATGAACCTGTCAGTGAAGGAATTGTGGCGCTGTTAGAGCCATTTATAGACACAGTAGTAATCTGTACTATGACAGCATTAGTGATCATCTTCGCTAACTATGGTGATTATTCCGCTCAGGAAGCTTTTAACGCGACAAGTACTGGAGGTAATGATGCGGGAATTAAATTAACATCTTCTGCATTCGCACAAACGATTAGTTGGTTCCCTTATGTGCTAGCAGTAGCAGTAATGCTTTTTGCGCTTTCTACTATGATATCTTGGAGTTACTATGGATTAAAAGCATGGACATATTTATTTGGGGAGTCTAATGGATCTCAGAATGTTTACAGGATATTATTCTGTCTTTTTGTAATTTTAGGGTCAGCTATTTCTGCCAAGCAAGTGTTTGACTTTGGTGATACCATGATTTTTGCTATGTGTTTTCCTAACGTCTTAGGACTATACTTTTTAATGCCCGAAGTAAGAAAAGATTTAAGGAATTACCTTCAAAGAGTTAAGTCTGGTGAGATCAAAAGATTTAAGTAAATTTCCTTGTTTAACCTTCAGCCTTTCAGAGATTATTTAGACCTCCACCAAAGGGAAAGGAGAGGATTGATAGCGCTGATAATTTTAATTGCTTTGGCATTTCTAGTAATGTCCTTAGTTCCCTATGTGTTTGAATCATCATTCCCTAATCAGAGGGAGTTAGAGAGAAGGATGGCTGATTTAGTTCAGAGAAGTGATAGCTTAGCGTTACAAAAAGAGGCCGAATTTCATCGAAAAAAGGCAGCTAATTCCAAGTATAAAAAGTTGAAGAATTCTTCTTCATCAAAGGCGAATAAAGAGCAACCTCCTATCCGTTATTTTGAGTTCAATCCTAACACATCGAGTGACGATGAATGGAAAAAACTTGGTCTAAATAATGGACAAATCAGAACAATAAAAAAATACCTTGCCAAAGGCGGTGAGTTTTACAAACCAGAAGATTTAGCTAAAATTTATAGCATTCCTAAAGAACAGTATGAGGATTTAAGACCTTATATTCACATACCAAAAGGCAATAGTGAGTATTCTTTTCAAAAAGATGACTGGCTTAAAACTGAAAAGTTCTCCAAGGAAGAAACCACTAAAAGTCTTAATCTAGATTTAAATACAGCAGACACGGTCTCACTTAAAAAATTAAAGGGAATAGGGTCTTATTTTTCTAAAAAAATAGTAGAATACAGAAATGAACTAGGAGGTTTTCATTCAAAAGAGCAGTTGCTAGAAATTTGGAATTTTGATGAAGAGAAATTAGAAGAAATAAAGGGAAATATTTTTTTAACTGAAGGTGGTCTAAGCCTTATTAAGGTCAATCATTGTACCGCAGAGGAGCTGCAAAAACACCCATACATTAAATGGAATCAAGCGAAAGCATTAATAGCTTACAGATTTCAGCATGGGGCATTTAATGAAGTCGAAGACATGAAACAATGTCATTTAATATCAGAAGAATTATGCCAGAAAATAAAACCGTATTTGGAAATAGATTAGAGCTAGAAAAAGAGATATTTTCTGCAGTAAGAGAGGTGCCTAACTTTCCTAAGGCAGGGGTTCTCTTTAAAGACATAAACCCTATTTTTCAAGATAGTGTCTTGTGCCTAAAAATAATAAAGCACTTAGCGATACATTATAAAGACAAAGGTTTAGACGCCATAGTAGGAGTTGAGAGCAGAGGCTTTTTTTTCGGTTTTCCGTTGGCTTTAGAGCTAGGAATTCCATTTATACCTATTAGAAAAAAAGGGAAATTACCAGGAGAGGTTATAGAAGAAAGGTATGACTTAGAATATGGCAGTGCAGTAATTGAAGTTCAAAGAGGAGCAATTAAAAATGGAGCTAAAGTATTAGTCCATGACGATGTTCTGGCTACAGGAGGTACTGCCCTTGCTGCCGCTAACTTGGTGAAAAAATCAGGAGCCTTAGTGGAAGGGTTCAATTTTATCATTATGCTAGGTTTTTTGGGTGGGGATGAAAAATTGAATGCTTTGAACGGTAATGTTTATAATTTAGCGGTCTCTTAAAATTGAAGAAGAAATGAACTTCGAAATATCAGAAAACCAGCAAATGATTGCCGATATGGTGAAAGATTTTGCTCATAAAGAAATTTTGCCGAACCTAATGAAATGGGACGAATCGCAGGAATTTCCGATAGAAGTATTTAAAAAAGCTGGAGAACTCGGTTTAATGGGTGTATTGGTTCCAGAAGAGTATGGAGGATCTGGGTTGGGTTACTTTGAGTACATTCAGATAATAGTAGAAATATCTAAAGTGTGTGGTTCCATTGGCTTAAGTGTAGCAGCTCATAATTCACTTTGTACAAATCATATTCTTACGTTTGGTTCAGAAGAGCAGAAGAAAAGATACTTGCCTAAGCTCGCAAGTGCTGAACATATTGGCGCATGGGGATTGACAGAGTCTAATACCGGTTCTGATGCTATGAGAATGGAATGTGTAGCAGAAAAAGAGGACGATTACTATGTACTTTCTGGAACTAAGAATTGGATCACACATGGTAAGTCAGGAGATATAGCTGTAGTATTAGCCAGAACAGGAGAGTTGTTAGACTCTCATGGAATTACGGCATTTGTGGTAGAAAGAGGCGCTAAAGGATTCACCTCTGGGAAAAAAGAAGATAAATTAGGAATGAGAGCCAGTGAAACTGCTGAGTTAGTATTCGATAAATGTAGAATTCATAAAGATCAGGTTCTAGGGAAAGAAGGAGAAGGGTTTATTCAAGCCATGAAGATACTAGACGGTGGAAGAATATCTATTGGAGCATTAGGTCTAGGAATAGCTAAAGGGGCATTTGAAGCGTCTGTGAAATACTCTAAAGAAAGAGAGCAATTCGGAAAGCCTATTTCTCAATTTCAGGCAATTTCATTCAAGTTAGCAGACATGGCTACTGAAATAGAAGCTGGTGAGTTATTGCTTTTTGAAGCTGCAGATTTAAAGAACAATGGAAAGAATTGTACTAAAGTAAGTGCTATGGCTAAGTATTTCACTTCCGAAGTAGCGGTAAGGTGCAGTACTGAGGCGGTACAAATTCATGGAGGTTATGGATATACTAAGGAGTTTCCTGTAGAAAAGTTTTACAGAGACTCTAAGCTCTGTACAATAGGGGAAGGAACAAGTGAAATACAAAAGTTAGTTATATCAAGAGAAATCTTAAAAGATTAATAGTTGTATTGAAAAAAAGAAGTACTTTTGTGATCCAATTTTTTATAAGCAGAAAATGTTAATAATACCAGTTAAAGAAGGCGAGAATATCGATAGAGCAGTAAAAAGGTTCAAAAAGAAGTTTGATAAAACCGGAACTATGCGTCAGTTGAGAAAGAGAAAGCAATACATAAAGCCTTCAGTTAGGAAAAGAGAGCAATTAAAGAAAGCTATCTACAGCAATGAGATGTTTTCCAATATGTAGGGAAGCACTCTTAGAAAAAAAATATAAAAGGGCTAATATTTGATTTAATCAAGTATTAGCCCTTTTTTTATGCGTATGTATTTAGATGAATTTATTTCCTACATAAAGCACGAGCGGAGATACTCTGCACATACTGCTGAGTCATACAGTAAAGACTTATCTCTTTTCTTTAGCTATTTATCTAATGAATATGAATGTAATAGTCTTGTAGAAGTAACTCATGTGATGATAAGGTCATGGATGGTAGCTGAGTTGGAGAGTGGTGTTAAGGTGAGCTCTGTTAAAAGAAGGATTTCGACCCTACGCTCTTTTTTTAAATTTGTCCAGTCCCGAGGAAAGTTAGCTACAAACCCAATGTTGAAAGTAGTTTCTCCGAAAAGTGAAAAGTTGCTCCCCAATTATGTAAAAGAAAGTGAAATGCATCACTTACTTGAAAAAGTAGAATTTGAAGATGGTTTTATAGGGTTGAGAGATAAGCTCATTTTGGAAATCCTATATCAAACAGGGATGAGGGTTTCAGAGCTTACGGAAATGAGTGAAGGAAGCGTTGATTTTCAAAGAAGAGAATTAAAAGTTTTAGGTAAGAGAAATAAAGAGAGAATTATCCCTGTTTCAAATGATCTAGCTGAAAAACTTGACGTATACCTAAAAGAAAAGAAGGCAAGCTTCTTAGATAACACTTATTCATTAATCGTTAAGGATGATGGAGTTAAATCAGATAGGAAATTTATTTATAACAAGGTAAAATATTACCTTTCTCAGGTGAGTTCTTTAAAGAAGAGAAGCCCGCATGTTCTTCGGCATACATTTGCGACGCATATGCTAAAAAACGGAGCAGATTTAAACGCTATTAAAGAAATTCTAGGTCATACTAGTTTGGCGGCTACTCAAGTATATGCTCATAATAGTTTAGAACAGTTAAAGCTTTCTCATAAAAACGCTCATCCTAGAAAATAAACAGAAGTATTAACTCTTAAAAAAATCGTAACATGCAAGTTCAAGTCCATTCAGTACATTTTGACGCAGATGCTAAATTATTAGAATTTATTCAAGCTAAGCTTAGCAAGCTGGAACAGTTTCATGATCAAATTATAGGAACAGAGGTGTTTCTAAGGTTAGATAAGTCTGATGTTAACGAGAATAAGGTAGCAGAAATCAGAATGGCCGTTCCAGGGAAAGAATTGTTTGCTAAAAAGCAAAGTAGAAGTTTCGAAGAATCCACAGATATCGCCATAGAGGCATTGAGAAAACAAATTGGAAAGTATAAATCAAAGCTGAAAGACAACCAGTAAGCTAGAATTTCAAATCGATTTTGAAAAAAATCAAAATTCTAGTTTATTAGTCGAAAAAGATTAATTACATTTGCACTCCTTTTAAAAAAAAGGGAGTGCATTTTTTTGCGCATATGTTCATTGAAGATTATTAACAAGCCGATGTAGCTCAGCTGGCTAGAGCAGCTGATTTGTAATCAGCAGGTCGTGGGTTCGAGTCCCTCCATCGGCT
>DDEI01000035.1:0-6845 GCA_002336675.1 Flavobacteriales bacterium UBA1958
ACATCACCATCATAATTCTTACAAGCCCATACAAAACCTCCACTCCACTTCATAGCTGCTGCTACCATATCATCTATAAGTCTATGTTCATAAGTTATTCCTGCTGCTGCAAACTTGTCTTTAAAATTCGCATCGAATACCTCCTGGAAGATATCTTTAAACCTTCCATCATAAGCTTTAAGAATGGTATTCTTAGTACTTAAATATAGAGGCCATTTTTTGGTTAAAGCTTGGTTCATACATGAATGAGCAAATCCATAAATAGACTCATCTGTGTTGTACATAGCCATAGCTACTCCACCGTCTCCCTCATAATTATACACTTCCCATGTAGTAGGTTCTGCTCCTCCTTCTGGGGCGAAAGTCATTGTTAACTTTCCCTTACCTTTTATTACTGTATCTGTAGCTTTATACTGATCTCCGAAAGCATGTCTTCCTATACAAATAGGTTTAGTCCAACCAGGTACTAATCTAGGAACATTCTTCATGATAATAGGCTCTCTAAATACAGTTCCTCCAACTATGTTTCTTATAGTCCCATTTGGAGAGCGCCACATTTTCTTAAGATCAAACTCCGCTACTCTATCCTCATCGGGAGTAATAGTAGCGCATTTGATGGCTACTTTATATTTTTTAGTCGCTTCAGCAGAATCAATAGTTATTTGATCATTAGTTTCATCTCTCTTTTCTAAACCTAAATCATAATATTTAATATCTAAGTCGAGGTATGGAAGAATCAATTTATCCTTGATGAATTTCCAAATGATTCTCGTCATTTCATCTCCATCCATCTCTACGATGGGGTTAGCTACTTTTATTTTGCTCATAAATCTGTCTATTTTTTTTGCGAATGCGCAAGGTACTATTTCGCAATGAATATTTTTAAATTTCTGGTCACAAAAAAACCCCTTCATAAAAGAAGAGGTTTCTAGTCCTATTGGGTATAATATTAAGCTGTTACTTCAGTAGAAGCGAAATGAAATTCACCTTCTATTTTAGCGTTATCATCGCTATCTGAGCCATGAACAGCATTAGCAGCTATACTAGTAGCAAACATCTTTCTAATAGTTCCCTCTGCAGCTTCAGCGGGATTAGTAGCTCCGATCAAGGTTCTAAAATCTTCTACGGCATTATCTTTTTCTAATATTGCAGCTACAATAGGCGCAGAAGTCATGTATTCAACTAATTCGCCATAAAAAGGTCTTTCGCTATGCACAACGTAAAATTCTTGCGCTTGGGCTTTAGACAACTGTGCCCACTTCATAGCTTTTATGCTGAAACCAGCGTCTATAATCTTGTCTATAATCTTTCCTGTGTGACCTGCACCTGTAGCATCAGGCTTAATCATTGTGAATGTTCTGTTTCCAGCCATAATATTTTATCTTTAAAATTTCGAGCGCAAAAATACTAATTAAGTTCATGGTGACTATCAGCATATTTCAAATAAAGAAGATTTCTACGTTATAAAATGTTTTTGAAAAAACTATAACACCCCAGAAAATGGATTGGGCGCACTGCCACTTGCATTAACGCTCACGAAGCGACGGATTTACTCATAGTGCAAAGTAAAGCGGATAGAAAAATATGTATTTGAGTCTGCTCAAAGAGGTCTTATCGCATGAGTTAAAAATCAAAAAAATAAGAGAAACTGATTTAGAGAATACTCATTCTCCTACCGTTTTAAAAAACTGATTTCAAACGGAACGAACAAGAACGAAATGGCTGCGGAATTAAGACTGTCTTTTATTCTCTGACACTTAAGAAAACAAGAGAAATTATACCACTGAATCATTCGTAGAATTAAATCCTAGCCTCTAAATTTGTGCACATGGAATCTGAAGTAAAACAAGGATTGTCATCAGCTGAAGCTATGGCACTCGAAAACAAGTATGGAGCTCATAATTACCATCCCCTGCCAGTGGTTTTACATAAAGGCAAAGGAGTCTATGTTTGGGACGTAGAAGGGAAAAAATATTACGATTTTTTATCAGCTTATTCTGCTGTTAACCAAGGTCATTGTCATCCGAAAATTATTGAAGCGTTGAAACAACAAGCCGATTTGTTAACTCTAACATCACGTGCCTTTCACAATGACGTCTTGGGACAATATGAAAAATATGTGACTGAATTATTTGGTTATGATAAAATACTTCCAATGAACACCGGTGTAGAAGGTGGTGAAACTGCATTGAAATTATGTAGAAAATGGGCCTATAAAGTAAAGGGAATCGAACAAAACAAAGCAAAGATTTTATTTGCGGAAAATAACTTCTGGGGCAGAACCTTAGCCGCGGTATCCTCCTCTACCGACCCGAGTGCTTTTAAGGACTATGGCCCATATCTTCCTGGTTTCGAAATTGTGAAATACAATGATTTAAAAGCTTTAGAAAACGCTTTAGAGGATCCTAACGTTGCAGGGTTTATGGTAGAACCTATCCAAGGAGAAGCCGGAGTTATGGTTCCTGACGAAGGTTATTTAAAAAAAGCTTATGAGTTGTGCAAATCAAAAAACGTACTATTTATTGCAGACGAAGTTCAAACAGGAATTTCTAGAACAGGAAAATTATATTGCTGCCAGCATGAGGGTGTTAAACCAGATATTTTAATTTTAGGGAAAGCCTTGTCCGGAGGAGTTTTTCCAGTTTCGGCAGCTTTAGCTGATGATGAAATAATGATGACGATTAAACCTGGAGAACATGGCTCCACTTTCGGAGGAAATCCATTAGGTTGTAGAGTTGCAATGGCTGCCTTAAAAGTAGCTGTTGATGAAGATTTAGCCGCTAATGCAGAAAAGTTAGGAATCCTATTTAGGTCAGAATTATCTTCTTTTGCCAGTGAAAATAATTTATTGAAGTCTATTCGAGGTAAAGGACTATTAAACGCCCTTTTAATTAATGATACGGAAGATAGTTCAACTGCTTGGGATATTTGCTTAAAATTAAGAGATAATGGTCTGTTAGCTAAACCTACTCATGGAAATATCATTCGATTTGCTCCGCCCCTTGTAATTACCGAAGAACAGTTAATGGATTGCGTGGATATTATCAAGAAAACAATTTTAGCTTATCAGAAATAAAGTGAATAATCTTGTAATAAAATGGGGAGTTTTTCTAGTGCTCGTTAGCATTATTATAGGTGCTTTTGGAGCTCATTATTTTTCATCTATATTAAGTCCTGGACGAATGAAATCACTTCAGACTGGTATAAATTATCAAATGTATATGGGACTGGCTCTTTTAGCTCTTGGTAATTTAGAGTCTAAGTTCTCCAGTAAATCATACCGCACTGGATTTCTGTTGATTTTAATCGGATGCTTGTTGTTTTCCCTATCTATTTATGGATTAGTCTATTTAGGATATCATAAAATATCCACAGGTACATCTATCCTCGGACCCACCACCCCAATAGGAGGATTGCTAATGATCTTAGGGTGGTTGTGGTTGCTAATAAATATGATAAAGAGGAATTAACTACAAGGGTACACATCCCTTTTATTGCGAAGCAAAACAAAAATGAAATTATGGGTTTTATAGAAAATCAGAAATGGCGTTATGCGACTAAGAAGTTTGATGCTTCTAAAAAGATTAGCAGCACGGATCTAGAGAAGATTAAAGAATCCATAAACCTAGCCGCTACAAGCTATGGCCTTCAATTGTTTAAAGTTATAATCGTAGAGAATCCAGAAACCAGAGAAACTCTAAAACAGCACAGCTGGGGACAGTCACAAATAACAGAAGCATCCCATTTAATGGTCTTTTGCAATTTCAATAGCGTAAAAAGCGAACACATTGATAGCTACTTAAAGTTAAAAGCCAAACTTATAGGCAAAGAGGAATCTGCTTTTAAAGGATATGGTGACTTTATAAAAAGTAAAACGGCGGAAATGACTCCAGACCAGACCTCTGAGTGGAATGCTAAACAGACTTATATAGCACTGGGGAATGCTATGGCCATGTGCGCTGAACTAAAGATAGACACCTGCCCACTGGAAGGTTTTTCTCCAGTAGAGTATAATTCTACATTAGGCCTGCATAAAATAGGATTAGAGGCTACCGTAGTATTGACTCTAGGATATCGTTCCGTGGAAGATAAAACTCAGCATGCACCAAAGATTAGAAAAAATTTGAAAGATATTTTTGAAGTCTTATAGGAAAGAAGTTTATTAAAAAAAGCTAAAAACAAGAAACTCCTTTCCGCTTTTCGATAAATTTTATTCAGAACGAACATGCGCTTAGACTCAATACAATTAAACTAAGTGTTGTTATTACACTTATGCAAGCCTAAATTATATCTATCTTAATTTATTGATTATATGCGCTTTAAGTCGGAATAACTTAGGTTCAATTAACGTGTATTTGTGACAAGGTTAATCTCCGAATCTCGTAATTTTGTGGACCTAAACAAAAGATTCTTTAGATGAACAATTTTGGATTGAAGGCAGAGAAAGCTAATCTTTCTTATTTAGGATTAGACCATGTAGAAGCGGCATACTGGAACCTATCTCCAGCAGAATTAACAGAAGAAACCATTCTTAAAGGCCAAGGTGTTCTAACAGATACAGGAGCATTAGCGATAGACACAGGTGAGTTCACTGGTCGTTCTCCGGCAGACAGGTTTATAGTAAAGGATGCTATCACAGTTGACGAAGTTTGGTGGGGAGACATTAATAAGCCCTTTGATTCGGAATCTTTCGATAAGCTTCAGGGTAGAATGCAAGCTTATTTAGCTGGAAGAGAGATTTACGTGAGAGATGCCTACGCTTGTGCTGATGACACTTACAGACTTAATTTAAGAGTAGTAACTGAGTTTCCTTGGAGTAACATGTTTGCTTCTAACATGTTCCTTAGACCTACTAAAGAAGAGATCTTAGACTTTAATCCTGAGTGGAACATGATGTGTGCACCAGGCTTTATGGCGGATGCCGAAATAGATGGTACACGTCAGCACAACTTTGCTATTATCAACTTTACTAAGAAGATGATTCTTATCGGTGGAACTGGTTATACTGGTGAAATCAAAAAGGGAATATTCTCTGTACTCAACTTTGTTCTTCCTGCACAGAAAGGTGTTCTTTCAATGCATTGTAGTGCTAACGTAGGACATGATGGTGATACCGCTGTATTCTTTGGATTAAGCGGGACAGGGAAGACTACATTATCTTCAGACCCTAATAGAAAGCTAATCGGTGATGACGAACATGGCTGGTCAGCAGATAAAGTATTCAACTTTGAAGGCGGATGCTATGCTAAAACTATAGACCTGTCCGCTATAAAAGAGCCGCAAATTTACAACGCTATCAAGTTCGGAGCTATTCTAGAAAATATAGGTTTTGAGGAAGATGGGTGTACTCCCGACTATTCGGATATCACTAAAACTCAAAATACGAGAGTATCCTACCCTATTCACCATATAGATAACATTATGCTTCCTAGCTCAGGGGATGCTCCTAAAAATATATTTTTCCTTACCGCAGATGCTTTTGGAGTATTGCCTCCGATAAGTAAGCTTTCTAGAAACCAAGCGATGTACCAGTTTATATCTGGCTACACTGCCAAAGTGGCTGGAACAGAAGCTGGAGTAACAGAACCTCAGACTGCATTCTCGGCATGCTTCGGAGCACCATTTTTACCATTACACCCAGCTAGATATGCTGAGATGTTAGGAAATAAAATGGACGAAGGGAATGTAAATATCTGGCTGATTAACACAGGCTGGAGCGGTGGCGAATACGGAACTGGTTCTAGAATCAAGTTGAAGTATACTAGAGCTATGATTACTGCTGCTTTAAGTGGAAAGTTAAATGATGTAGAATACAATTGTCATGAAGTATTTGGATTAAATTTCCCTACCTCTTGCCCAGATGTACCTAGCGAACTTCTTAATGCGAGAAATACATGGGCTGATAAAAATGCTTATGATACTAAAGCAAACTCACTAGCAGATAAATTCGTTAAGAATTTTGAGCAATTTGAAGAGTATGCCAATGAAGAAATAATGAGTGCTTCTCCTCGTTCAGTAACTGTTTAAACTAGAGAAAACGCTAAAAAAAATAATTAAGCCTCGCGCTTCCTTTTTCTGGTAATTGCGAGGCTTTCTGTTTAAAAATAAAGCCGACTTTTGGGGTTCACCATTTTCATAGCTAGTGCATTTATCATTTATCGAAAATCTTTCTGTAGGTAAAGTAAAACTGAGTACTGAAGAGTCTATTCATGCTTCTAAAGCTCTAAGGCTTAAAAATGGAGACTCCATAAATCTTACAGATGGAAAAGGAAGCTCTGCTGTGGGAATTATCACTGCCGCCGCCAAAAAAAACGTTACCATTCAGATAGATGAAATTAATTCTGAAAGTGAAAATCCTTATTTATTAGAGCTGGCTATGGCTCCTACGAAGAGTAATGATCGGTTTGAACTAGTTCTGGAAAAGTGTACCGAACTTGGGATAGCTCGAATTCATCCCTTATTGACTTTTCATTCGGAGCGCAGGAAATTGAATATGGAGCGCAGCAAAAAGATTGTGCTTTCAGCGATGAAGCAATCTCAAAAAATATGGCTTCCTGAAGTGACGGAACCGATTAAGTTCAATGATTTTGTGCAGCAGGATTTTGAGGGTGACCGTATACTAGCCCATTGCAACGCTGACTTTAAAAGAGCATCTCTGAAGGCTATTTCTCATAAAAAANNATCAATCTTACAGATGGAAAAGGAGGTTCTGCCGTGGGAATCATCACTGCGGCTGCCAAAAAGAACGTCACTATTCAATTAGATCAAATTCACTGCGAAAATAAAAACCCCTATTTATTAGAGCTAGCTGTGGCTCCTACGAAGAGTAACGATCGGTTTGAATT
>DDEI01000035.1:7107-19194 GCA_002336675.1 Flavobacteriales bacterium UBA1958
CTGAAGGCTATTTCTCATAAAAAATCTACCATTATATGTGTAGGCCCCGAAGGAGACTTCTCTGCAGAAGAAATTAAAATAGCCTTAGAAGTAGGATTTAAATCCGCTCACATGGGGCCTGAAAGACTAAGAACGGAGACTGCAGCGCTATTCGCGACGTCTATTTACCATACAGTAACTTCATTATGAAAAAATTAGCAGCCATACTTATTATCGTTTTAGGAATTCTCTTAGTACTGGCTTTCACTGTGCCCTCTAAAAAAGATTATGAAGAATTTATTACTACAGAGCTCAAAAAGAGAGCTCATGATGACCTGCTAGGATTGAACGATTTTATGATTGAAAATTTAGCTAAACTAGTATTTATGGCAGCTGAATATAAGGATATAAAAGTGGGAAGTACTTATGCTTTTTCTTTAGGAAAAGACAATACCTATAAATTCGTGGGGTTCGGTACTTTGATTATTTGTGTGGAGGGTGATTTGACTATTTTAGAAGGTAAATAATCTAAATTTACTCCGCTAAATAAAGCATAAACTCCTCACTCCCAAAGTAACTAAGAGAATGATGGGATGCTCCAAAAGAAGTGGCATGAATTAATTGAATAGGAGAACTAGGGAAATGCTTCTTAAAGTAATCTTCTAATTCATACGCCTCATTGCCGCAGTTACACCCTAGTCGCGTATTTCCATATCTCCGAGAAAAGGATAGTTTAACTCCTAGAAATTTATAAGCTTTGGAAAGAACGAGGTCCTCTTCATTATAGATAATAGTCAAGTTATAATTATCTCGTCCTATAAATGGGTTCTCTAATGAACGGTTATAATAACTCCTAAACTCTTTTTTAGAAATCGCAGGAGCCGCCATGCAAATATTTATCCGCTGGTGAGGCGTAGCGTCCTCTTCCTCCTCTTCATCATTAAACAATAGACTTATAGCCACTTCTGCTCCCAGACTATGTGTAATGACTGTTATATCATTCTTTTCAATCTTAGAGATAACTTTCCTCAATCCTAGGCCAGCGTTTTGAGCATTTGTTATGGCTTGCTTCTTGAACATTTTTCCTAGACTAACAATGAATTTTAGACTATGATCGGGCTTCAAGTACATTCCATCCCAGTAGATTTCTAAAAAATAATTTTCTTGTCCTGTGGCCTGATTTATTCTCTCCCTCATAATACCATAGTCATCATGAGCAGATGTATCTCCATTTATAGGCGCTACAGGTTTTCTAAATCCATGTATAAAAATGTATAGATTCTGGCCTGAGGATACTTCGCCATTTACTTTAGATGCTAACTTTTCACTCAACTCATTCTGCCTTTTCTGCCAAGTCCGGTATGAAGTGTAAGTATTTACTGAACCTAAACTGCTAAGTTTTTTGAGCTCATAATTAGCGTTTCGGAAAAGGTTCTCATCTATATCACTCCGAGGATAAACATCTCCATTTTTATCGAGAAAAACCCTAGTTACATTTTCGATTTTTTCCGAACGGATGTATGTCTGAGCGTAAGAAACATTTTCTTGTGAAAACACAATTGATGAAAGAAGTATGGGGAAAAGAACTAGATAATATTTCACAGAATGACCAACTATATAAGGGTGTTATAACTCGAACCTACTCGGGACCTTTCGGCATCTCTGTCCAGTGTGTAACGTCAGAAAAAAAGTGATTAGAGTTTCCTTCACCCTGCCAGAAGTGACTCCCGTATTTCTCTCTTTTTTCATGATCATCTTTGTAAAAATTCTCTAGAAAAACTAACACAATCACTTCTCTAATTTCAAATCTGAAAGCATTTCCAGGGAGAAAAACTTTATTCTTAGGAATGAACGCAAGTACTCTTTGGTTATTTTCCGGAAGAGTTTCCGTGACTTTAATCCAATTCAATTGAAATTCTTTTTCTTTCTATTATATAATGTTTGATACTCTCTTTAGTGAGGGGCTTCATGATGTAACTCTTTACTTGAGAAAACGATTTAGATCTATCTATGTCATCGGAATTCATAGAACTGGAAAGCATCATTACATCAAATTTTAAATTATACTTAGCCGAATAATCTAAAAATTCCCACCCGGTTAGTTCCGGCACAGATATATCTAACAAAAGTAAATCTGGATGATCTAACCTGCCTTTAACTAAATTTTTAATTAAATCTATAGGGTCCTGGAAAACTGTTACTTTAGATGAAGGTAGAGAATAGTTTAGAAATTGCCCATTAAGCATCCCATTAAAGTCATCGGCATCTAAAATGTATATAAGATTGTATGGCTTCATCAATCATCTAAGCTAATTGAATTCAATCTATTGGCAAAGTGAGTTAATCGTAGTTACTAACAAACATTTTTTCAAGGGATTTATATGATTTAAGAGAGCGAATTAAAAACTTTTTACCGGGCTATTCCAGGCTTTTATTTCGTCCTCTGCTTTTACCCCTTTTAAAACCTCTACATATATGCCATCAGACAATCCAAGTTCTACATTCCTTTTATCATATTCATTCTCGTTTATCCTCACTTCTACATATGGACTGCCATCTTTTTCAAATTGAAGTAGGCTCTCACTTATGGCCATCACATCTTCCCTTTTGTCTAATACTACATCTGCGGTAGCTGAGTATCCGGCTCTTATAAACTGATTCTCATCTAGAGATACGGCAGCCTTAATATTGAATTGTACCGCTCCATTCTCCTCTATTCCTTTAGGAGATATATATTCCAAAATAGCTTTGAATGTTTCTCCTTCGATAGCTCCTATGGTAAGAATAAGCTCCATACCTTCTTTTAGCTTTTCTACCTCCGATTCATCAATCTTACCTTCAAAAATTAAATCCTTCATGTTAGCTATACTGGCCACAGTGGTTCCTTCATTAAATGTATTGGCTTCTATTACTGAGTTTCCTACTTTAATAGGAACATCTAGAATCATCCCACTTACTGTAGACCGAATATCTGTATTAGAGCCTCCTCTATTTCTTTTGGCTGCACCATTCTGCACTATCTGAAGGTCCTCTTGAGATGCCCTTAGCTCCTGCTCTGCATTCATTTTATTCATAGAAAACGGCTGAAAATCTGCTTGCGAAATAACCCCTTTTTCTAACAGAATACTATTTCTATTATAATCGAGTTT
This sequence comes from Flavobacteriales bacterium UBA1958, assembly GCA_002336675.1. Taxonomy (GTDB): domain Bacteria; phylum Bacteroidota; class Bacteroidia; order Flavobacteriales_D; family Sanyastnellaceae; genus ASP10-05a. The sequence continues at coordinate 10,236 of DDEI01000035.1, forward strand.
GACATTATCTAAGTTAATCTGAGCTCTATTTATTCTATTCTCAGCGGCATTAAGGTTAGCCATATTCGGAACGACTTGGACTACAGCTAAAATATCACCCTCGTTAACTGTTTGACCAGCATCTGCTATTAACCTTTTTACTATTCCGGAAATCTGAGGCTTTATTTGAACTTCATCTCTAGGTACCACTGCCCCTGTAGCCACAGATTTATTCACTATAGTTTTCTGTTCAGCAGTATGGTTCTCGAATCTTACAGGGGGTTCCTGCTCCTTAGCGTAGAGGTAATAAATACTTCCTATTCCTGTCGTCATAATGAGAAAAATAATAATTACGAGTGGTGTAAAACAGCCTTTTTTCATGTGTTTATTCTTTTCTTAGGGCGTCTATAGGCTTTACTCTTACAGCTGAATATGCTGGAAGTAAACCTGTAAAAACTCCTGCTACTATTAATATTAAAAATGAACCAAAAACGACATTGAATGAAACTGTGGGATTTCTAAAGGACCCAGAATCTCCCATTGCTGCCAATGTATTATTTAGTAACTCCACCGTCAGCACCCCAAAGAAAATACCCAATAGTCCTGCTACGATAGTTATTAGTAATGTCTCTGAAATAATCTGCTTTATTATTACGGATGGAGCTGCTCCTAGAGCACGCCTTATTCCTATTTCCTTAGTTCTTTCAGTCACAGAAACCAGCATGATGTTTCCTATTCCTATAATTCCTGCGAAAAGAGCTAAAATACCAACGGAAAAAGAGATAAACCTAAGTGAGGCAAAAAGAGTATTAACATCTGCTAATTCCTCTTCCATATTCCAACTGCCGAAAGCTCTTTGGTCAGCAGGATGAACGCTTTTTCTGATTTTCAACTTTGATTTTATTTCATCTTGTAATTTGCTTATCGGATAACCATCCACGCTCTTAACACTAAACCATCCGATGGTTTTTCCATAGTTAAATGTTCGCTGAAATGCAGTAATAGGCATAAAAATACTTTCATTTTCCTCTGCTGAATCATCACCTTCCTTCATTGAAGCAATGACCCCTATTACTTGAACATTTACGTTATTAATTTGAATGTACTTTCCGATAGGGTTTTCACCTTTTACGAATAAAGTAGTAAAGACTTTCTTCCCTATAGAGCACACTTTTCTTTCGTCTTTAATATCAGCAGCATTTATAAATCTGCCTTGGGTAATATTCATCGGCTGAATCTCCACTAATCCTGGTGTTTCTCCATAAATATTAAATGACCCCGTATTATTATCATACGACGCATTATTACCGCCCTGCCATCCACCTGCCTGACAACGAGGAGATATAACATCTATTTCCTGAACATTCTCTTCCAAGAATTGAATATCATCCATATCCATATCAAACCTTCTTCCTCTTTTAAATCCTTTGTATGGAATAGAAGTCATCATACTCCATACACCCCCACTATTAGCGGCCCTGTTGCCAATATCCGCTTTTACACCATTCTCTAAACCGGAAGATGCTGCCATCATGATTACGAGCATGAAAATACCCCAAGCTACACCAATCATGGAGAGAATTGTTCTCATGGGGTTTTGCACCATAACAGATAATATTTCTTTTAAAACATCTTTATCCATTATTCCTCTCTTAATGCTACAATTGGTCGTAAGCTGGCCGCTCTAATTGCTGGAACTAATCCAGAGATCACTCCACTTACTGTCAAAATAAAAAGTGCTGTCATGGCAGAGTTAAAATCTATAGAGGGTTTTTTAAAATACTCTAACTCTATAAAATGAGACACCAACTCTAAAACTAGAATTCCTACTATCATTCCTAAAAACCCAGACAAAACTGTAATAAGTAGACTTTCTTGAAGGATGAGTCCAATTATCTTGCTGGGTGTGGCTCCTAAAGCTTTCCTAATACCTAATTCTCTCGTTCTTTCTTTCACTACAATACTCATAATGTTTGAAATACCAATTATACCAGAGACTAAAGTCATTAACCCTATTACAAAAACAAAGGCCTTTATTCCTAAGCCAATATTCGCATATTTAGCATTTTCTACATTATTGTTATTTGTAGTAATGGCATTCTCATCCTCAGGGTTAACCTTATACCTAGTTTTAAGAAACGACATCAGTTCTTCCTCCAGTTCAACAGTTTCGCTAATCGCTAGATCGCCTGTACTAAGGTAAAACTCATCTATTCTATCCGTTGGAGAAAAAAGCTTATGAAAGGTTTGAATAGGAATAAAGCATCTTCTATTATTCCATCTATTTTCTCCACGCTTAAATACTCCTATGATCTTAAATTGAACTCCTCCTATATTAATTAGAGTTCCTATAACTTTCCTCTCTTTGCATAATTCTTTATAAACGTCAACTCCAATTACTACAGATTTTTTAGCTTCATTTTCATCATTAATATTTAAAAACCTACCCTGCAAAATGTCAAGCTTAAGCAACCCTAGTATGGAACTATTTGCTCCAGCTAATGAATAATTGCCAGATTCATTTTTCCAGTTCATTTGAATTCCCCAAACACGTTCAAATGCACTTCCAAAAGGAATTTCATCCTTGTGGTCTGTCTTTATCTTAGTAAAATCATAGTTAGAAAAGTCTATTCGTCGATTAGGTTTTGTACCTTGATATGACAACGATGTTCTACCAGTTTCTATACTCATACTGTTTATGGCCATTTTACTAAACATACTAGCTGCGCCATTAGTTAAGCCTGTGGAAATACCCAATAAAAAAACCAGAATAAATATTCCTACGGCCACAGAAATTCCCGTAAGAACATACCGAAGAGGATTCTTTAAAATAGTCTGAAGTATTTCTATCCAAGTGTCTCTATTAAACATTAGGCTGAGATTATTCTACCATCCTTCAACCGTATGATCCGTTCGGTTTCAGCAGCTATTTCATTCTCGTGAGTTACTATAATGACCGTTTTTCCAGCTGCATTTACTTTTTTCAGTAAATCCAACACTTCCATGGAAGTAATCGAATCTAATGCTCCAGTCGGCTCATCAGCTAAAATAACTTTTGGGTCTGCTATCAAGGCTCGCGCTATCGCCACTCTTTGTTTCTGCCCTCCAGACATCTCGCTAGGCAAATGTTCTGCCCAGTCTAATAGCCCAACTTCCTCTAAGCGTTGCAACGCTAATTCTTTTCTTTTACTCCTTGGCACTTTCTGATAGTAGAGCGGCAAAGAAACATTTTCCCAAGCGGTTTTAAAATTAATAAGATTGAATGATTGGAAAACGAACCCTAAAAACTGACTTCTATAAATAGCCGCTTTCTTTTCACTAAGGTCCTTAATTAGTTTTCCGTCAAGAGCATATGCTCCTCCGTCATAATTGTCTAACATACCAAGGATGTTCAACAGTGTAGACTTACCACTTCCCGAACTTCCCATTATAGAAACGAGTTCCCCACTCTTAATATTGAGGTCTATTCCTTTGAGAACCTGAATGGAATTCCCCCCTACCTCATAAGATTTAGTTATATTTTCTAATAGAATCACCTGTAAACAAATGTAAGTGTATGACCCAAGGATAAAAATCCTAATTGAATCAATTATTGTTAACGAAGAAAAAGAACTTGTTACTGCATCTTCATCACCACTACCGCAGCCTCGGTACCTTTATTACCATAACGTCCACCAGATCTATCTATGGCTTGTTGTGCATTATTATCCGTAAGAACTCCGAAAGCTACTGGTTTTCCAGTTTTAAGATTTACTTCCATGATTCCTTGAGCTGCTGATTGACACACAAAATCAAAATGGGCAGTTTCACCTCTGATGACGCTGCCTAAACAAACGACACCATCTATATTCCCTCGTTCTATGAGCTTTAGCGCACCTAATGCCAGCTCGTATGCCCCTGGGACGTATTTTATAGTAATATCTGATTCTAGAACTCCTGCGTCATAAAAACCCTGAAGAGCCCCTTTAAGAAGATTTCCTGTTATGTTATGATTCCATTCGGAAACCACTATACCAAACTTCTTTCCTGTTAAATCAGGAAATTCATCAGGATTAAAATCGCTTAGATTTTTCCCTTCAGTAGTCATCTGTATATTTATTGAGCGGATTTTGCAGAAGCAAATGCCCTTAGCTTAGTGGCATCTTTGTGTTCTGCCGAGTTGACGTTGGTAGAAGCTTCTAGTATTCCGTTATACATAGAAACAGCTTCATTAAACATCTCTAACTTCAGACAAACATTAGCTGCTTTTTTATAATAAAGCTGAGTGGTCACTTCATCTGTAGAGCTTTGTGCTGCTCTTTTGAAAAAAGGAAGTGCTTCTTTAAATTTAGAGGTTGCATCAGCGCCTTCTTCATAAGAAGCACCGATTTCCACTAAACAATCTCCGATGTTTCCATTGGTCATAGCACCTAATAAAGGACTATTAAAATTGGCTAGTTTAAAATTATGCAGAGCAGATTCATAATCTCCATTATCTCTATTTATGATTCCTAATTGGTAGTTAGCTCTCATTCCTACTGGACTTCCAGCGTGGTCATCAGCCATGGCTTGTAAACCATCAAATGTGTCAGCACCATTTTTAGAAGTCTCTAAAGAATCCATCATAAAATACATCTCAGCCATGTGAATTTCTTCATTTGCATTAGCAATAGCCGGCACTCTCACGAAGTTGTTGTACATAAAAAACGCCAGAATAGCTAAAACCACTATGCCTAATCCCCCTAGTAATGTCTTCTTATTATTTTCTATAAATAATTCAGTTTTAGTGTATACTTCCTGAACATCTAGTATCGTTTCGTCTGTATTTTTCTTAGCCATTTTACTCGTAAAAATTAAAGAGCGAAAATAGCCATTTTTCTTTATTCTTTAACAGAGATTTTAGCACGCGGACATCCTATTTAGATTGGCTATCAATAACACTTTTAATCAGTGATATCTTAAATACATTTTATTTTATGTTTTTTTTTACATGTACATTAGATTTGTACTAGATAAATTGGCGAGTGCAGCTTTAGTAATGAGCCTATAAAACACCTACAATATTTTGATTTTAAAGCATTTAAATCTAGTTAATTTCAAAAACCTAACAGAAGCTTCTATTGATTTAGATTCGGATGTAAATTGTTTTTCAGGATTAAACGGCGAAGGAAAAACAAATATCTTAGACTCAATAAGATATCTAAGCATGTGCAAAAGCTATTTCAATCCTGCCGATTATCAGAACATCACACATGAACAAGACTCATTTATGATTAAGGGTACCGTTCTTAAAAATAATGAACTAGATATACTCTCCTGTTCTGTGAGTCGCACCTCTAAAAAAGTATTCAAGCGTAACAAAAAAGATTACCAGAGACTATCAGATCATATAGGCCTATATCCCTCGGTTATGATATCTCCCACTGATGAAGATTTAATAAAAGAAGGAAGTGAGACTAGAAGAAAATTCATTAATGGAATTATTTCACAGTATGACAAATCTTATTTGAACCACATGGTTCAGTATAAGAGAGCTCTGAACCAACGAAATAGATTGTTAAAACATTTTCAAGTAGAGCGAACATTCGACGAAGCTTCGTTAGAAATCTATGACTTTAAGCTCATTGAATTAATTCAACAAATTCATGCAGTTCGGATAAAGTTTGTGGAAGACTTTATACCTTGGTTTCAGAAATTACACTCTCAAATTAGTGGCAATAAAGAGATAGTTAACATTTTATACACAAGCACTTGTGGTGAAAATATAGCAAATCAATTTACTGAATCAAGACACAAAGATAAATTATCAGCTAGAACGAACATAGGCATCCATAAAGATGATTTAGAGTTCTCTATAGATGGATACACAATAAAGAGATTCGGCTCCCAAGGCCAGCAGAAGACCTTTTTAATCGCACTGAAATTGGCGCAGTCATTTTTTATAGAGCAAGCTACTGGTAATAAACCTTTCTTATTATTGGATGATATTTTTGATAAATTGGATAGCTCTAGAGTAGCCAATCTCATGAAATTGGTCAGCGAAGGAAATTTTGGCCAAATATTTATTACTGACACTGACAAAAATCGGGTACCTTCACTTTTCAAAGACCTAAACGGCACTATTAAAGAGTTCACTCTAACACAAGGAAGAATTTCGTAACCTATGAGCAAAGACAACAACCAGAAACCACTCAAAGAGGTCATAGAGAAATTCTTAAAGATGTATCGACTAGACCGAAAATACCAACAGGTAGAAGCAGCTAAAGCTTGGGAAAAGACCATGGGTGATTACATTCAGAGTAAAACAAAGGCTATTTACTTGAACGGAAGCGTTCTCAGTGTTAAAATAGAAAGCTCTGTGATTAGCTCAGAAATCATGAATGAAAAAAGTAAGGTTATCGATGCCTTGAACCTAGAGATTGGAAGGTCTGTAATAGAACAAATTCAGTTTTCAAACTAAAGTGTGTTTGTCGAGCATATGTTAATTCCCAGACTAAAACGAACAATTGTATCACGCTACCTTAGGGATAGTAAGGTTATCTTTGTACCAGAACAAACGAATAACGCGGTACGTTGAAGTCTTTAAAATCCATATTTATTTTAGCCGGAATAGCTCTTTTCTCTTTAGTCTTAATGTCTATAGAAAATCCCGAGCCTACCCAGACCGCAAATTTTCACCATACCGCAGCTGAACTTAAGACTATGCTAGAAGGAGATGGAGTGTTTACACCTCTTCCAAACGGTACTGATGAAAATTTCTTTAGAGGCTCAGGTTTGTGTGAAGGCTGCCATGGTTTCGATCCAAATAGCATAGCCAGCATAGACGGTGAAGGAAATGACATAAACCCTACTGACCAATGGAGAGCGACTTTGATGGCTAATAGTGCTAAAGATCCCTTCTGGAAGGCCAAGGTAAGTCATGAGACTTCAGTAAACCCTGAGCATGCAGTGGAATTAGAAGATAAGTGTACTAGTTGCCACGCGCCTCTTGGTCATTACGGGGCACGTTTCGATGAGGGAGCCAGTCATTATAGTATGGCCGAACTTGCTATAGATTCATTGGCATTGGACGGTGTTAGCTGCAACGCATGTCACGCTCAAAGTGATTTAGACATAGGCAATTTATTTTCTGGAGAGATGAACTTTTCACCTGACACTATTTACGGACCTTATGGAGCAGAAGGAGATCCCGCTATTTTTTCACAGCCTATGTACCAGTTCGTAGGATTTCAGCCGGAATATGGAGCTCACGTAGCAGAAAGTGAACTTTGTGCGGGGTGTCATTCGCTTGTAACGAATACAGTAGACTTGGATGGAGAGTATACCGGGAACACCTTTGTAGAGCAGTCCACATACCACGAGTGGCTCAATAGTATTTATGCTGAAGAAGGCGAGAATAATCGAGAATGTCAATCGTGCCATTTCCCTAGAATCCAAGACCCCGTAGTTATTTCGTCTAACTATGCCTTTCTTGAGCCAAGAACACCTTATGGCCAGCATTATATGGTAGGAGGAAACACCTTCATGCTAGAACTAATGAAAAATAGAATTAATGAGTTAGGAATTTCTGCTACCGAAGAAGATTTCGATGCTGTAATCGCTAGAACTATGAACTTGCTCACACAGCAGACATTAGAAATGGAAATCACGGAACTAGGCGCGGATGATGACTCATTAAGCTATGAACTCAAATTAACTAATTTGTCCGGACATAAATTTCCAAGTGGATACCCCGCAAGAAGAGCATTTATAGAATTTTTAGTAGAAGCAGATAATGGCGACACATTATTTCACAGTGGAGCTATACAAAATGATTTCGAAGTTTATGGCCAGAATGCTACCTATGAACCGCATTACAAGAAGATAACCTCTGAAGACCAAGTCCAAATTTATGAAATGGTCATAGGAGATGTGAATGGAGATGTGACCACGGTGCTAGAGAGAGCAGATGAATACATAAAAGACAATAGACTCACACCCATAGGGTTTACGATGTCTCATGAGGTCTACGATACTACTATAGTCGCGGGAACCGCCCTACTAGACACTAACTTTAATTTTGAAGACGGAGAAGAAGGAAGCGGGTCAGACAGAATCATCTACAAAGCTCCTATGAGGGGCTATGAAGGCAATGTGAACGTTACGGCTCGTGTGCATTACCAGTCTGTCCCCCCTAAGTGGAATGCGGAGATGTTTATGTTCACCACTCCCGAAATAGATTCTTTCAGAGAAATGTATAACACCGAAGGAGCTGACCCAGTTATGATAAAAGAAGTCACAGCCTCTAACTTCGTTCAGTCTACGAGAAACATCAACTCAAGTAAATATGGCTTTGTGGTTTTCCCTAATCCCTTGAGAGAAGGTGATCTAATAACCGTGACGAGCAGTTCATTTATCCAGCGTATAGAGATCTATAGCTTATCTGGAAAACTGGTTCATTTAGAGTCAGCGCTAAAGAATAAAACAGTAGAAATCTCATCTGATTTTTCAGCTGGAGGTTATTTGATGAACATCATTACGGCAAGTGGAGAAAACCATGTGCAGCAGCTTATAGTTCGATAGCGCTATAAGCGTAGCAAAATAACACTATTCTTCTCTCCGTTATTCTTCAGAAATCTTACCTAGTTAAACTCTCAGATTTTTCAGAAGGACCTTTTCTTTTTATGATAAAATCTAAAATTCCTTTCCAATAACCTAAGCCATAGCTAATATGAAGAATAAAAAATGATCCCATAACTCTATGGATATTGGAAGGTTTTTTTGTTTTTTGCAACGCAAACATGAAGGCTAAACACAAATAAACAAGTAAGCATAATGAGGAAAGTAATCTCATCAAGTCGCTAAAAAATGAAAGGGAAAGCCCTAAAACAAGAAATGCTATAAATAAAGCTGGTACTAACTGCCTAACTGTGGTAATCGCCTTATGCTTTTGGTTTACGTAAACTTTCCAATATCCATACTGCCAATACTGATTATAAAGTTTAGAGAAAGAACCTCTCAC
>DDEI01000035.1:19587-32276 GCA_002336675.1 Flavobacteriales bacterium UBA1958
CTGTAATTTAGCTCATCATCTTGATTTCTCACTAAATCTTCATCGAAAACTCCAATTTCATCTAACGTAGTTTTTCTATAGGTTCCGAACGCCACAGTATCCACATAACCTGATTTAGCTCCTGTTCGAAAGTGAGCGTTTCCTACTCCAAATGAAGAAGACTGAGCCATACCAATTACTTCAGAAACATCATCTTCATATTCATTAATCAGCAATCCGCCTGTACAGCCTATCTTATTATCTAGCTGAAAATCTTCTACGCACTGAGAAAAATAATTTTTTGAGATCTCAGCATGGGCTCCTAATATGGCCACAAATTCTGAAGTAGAGTTTTCTATTCCTAAATTTAAAGCCAAGGGAGTCGTCTTGTTTTTATTAATAAGCAGCTTTATTTGACTATGTTTAATAGCGTATTCTCTGATTATTGTCTTGGTTCTGTCATCACTTTCTCCATCTACGACAAACACTGAAAGCTTATCTTTAGGGAAATCACAAGCGATTAGAGAATCTAAGCATTTACCAATATACTTTTCCTCATTCCTGCATGGAATCACTACTGTCAATGTGTTATCTAAAGCCATTAAGTAAGAATTAGGAATAGGTTGAAAATTGAGCTCGTAAAAATAGTATTCTATAATTATTAATTCTTATGAAGAAACTTCTTTATATACGCTAGCTAATATATATCTTCGCAACCGAAAAAAAGCAATCAATTTTATGGATAATAAGTCCACTATCGGCTTCATAGTCTCATGCTTGGTACTATTCGCGGCCTACACATTTTTATTTTCACCTTCCGAGGAAGAAATCGCTGCACAGCAAAAAGAACAAGCTCGGCTTGACAGTCTTTCTCAAACAGAACAAGGACAGCCCATTATCGCACAAGCTGATCTAGGTGGAAACACTGCAGATATTGAAGAATTTACAAGTCCTAACGACCCTAGTGATTCTAATTATGTAATTCCAGCGTTGCAAAACAAAGACATCGTTATCTCCAACGGAAACTGGGATTTAACTATAGGAACTAAAGGTGGACTTCCAAAAAGACTTGTATTAACTGATGGTTATGTTGCTTATCAAGATTCTTCTGCTGTAGAATTATGGGATGCTAACTCTCCTCAGAGTTCAATGAATATTAGTTTAGTGCATGGAGGAAAGACCATCAATACTAGAGATTTATTCTTCACGCCTTCTAAACAAAGTTTTTCTGTTACTGATACTTCTAGTATTACATTCACCTCAGATTTAGGTGCAGGTTCTAAAATAGAGATCAACTATGCGGTTTATCCGAATAGTTACGACACAGACGTAACGCTTAATCTGGTGAATGCTGGTGGTGCTGGTTCTAAAGTTATATTGGATTGGAATACGGCAGCTCTTCACCAAGAAAAAGGAATCTATAACGAACAACTTCACTCTAGTGTATTCTTTAAAACATTCGAAGATGGAAGAGATTATTTAGGAGAGTCTAGAGATAATGAAGAGGAAGTAGAGGACAAACTTAATTGGGTAGCACACAAGCAGAATTATTTCTCTGTGATCGCTATTTCAGAGGGTGGATTTGGTAAGGGCGGATTTGTAAGAAGTTATCCAGCGGATACAGAATTAGACAGTACACACTCTACTTATTATGAGACCAGATTAGCGCTTACAAACAATCACTCTGGAAACGGTGCTCTTCCTTTTAAACTATTTATGGGCCCTAATGATTTAGAGATTTTAACTGCTCTGAATATTCCAGGTGTAGTTAAAATTCCAGATTACGGTTGGACCATTTTCGGATGGGTAAACAGAGCCCTAATCGCTCCATTCTTTAACTGGATGAATGCAAATCTAGCATTAAGTGCTGGTATGTTAATATTTCTTTTAACGCTAGTAGTAAAATCTGTGCTATTTCCAGTGCAATGGAAAAACTATATGAACAGTGCTAAAATGAAAGTACTGAAGCCGGAGATTGATGAGATAAATAAAAAATTCGAGGGAAAAAATGCCATGGAGAAGCAGCAAGCGACCATGGCACTCTACAAACAAACTGGTGTAAATCCTATGGCAGGATGTTTACCGGCATTACTCCAAATGCCTATTCTTTACGCTATGTTCCGTTTCTTCCCGGCCAACATTGATTTAAGGCAGAAATCTTTCTTATGGGCAGATGATTTAGGTTCTTATGATTCTATTATTAATCTGCCTTTCGATGTTCCTTTTTATGGAGCACATGTAAGTGGATTCACCGTACTGATGGCTATTTCTATGTTCTTCTACACTAGAATGAGCTCTGGAAACATGCCACAAAGCACTCAGCCAGGAATGCCCAACATGAAAGTCATTATGAATATTTTTCCTGTGATGATGCTGTTCTTCTTCAATAAGTTCGCTTCTGGCCTGAGTTTATATTATTTCTTAGCCAACGTTTTCTCGATAAGTCAAATGCTCTTTATTAAACGATTCCTTATTAATGAAGAAAGCATTAAAACTAAAATGGAACAGAACAAAGCTAAGCCTGCAAAAAAGAAGTCTGCGTTTGCCCAACGATTAGAAGACATGCAGAAAGAACAGCAGAAAAAGATGGCTCAGCAAAAAAAGAAGAAATAACTCGATGAATAGACCATTTACTTACATATCTCTTCTATTACTCTGGATCTCTATTAACGCATGTGGATTAAAAAATGCAAGTGAATCTTCAAAAGAGATTGTTGAAGGGATTAACATAGATACTTCATTAATTCTTGAGAATTTACAACTTATAGACCCAGAAGATGAATTAGTTTCTGTTATCTCTGAGCCACTTATTACTTACCGCAGAACATACTGCTTCGGAATGTGTCCTGTGTTTAAATCTAGTATATCTCAGGAAGGACTAGTAAGCTATGAAGGAATAAACTTTGTAGACAAAATGGGGAAGTACGAAGCTATGCTCGCAGCTGCGCAAATAGACTCAATTATTCAAAGAATTCATGACGTAAATTACTTCGGTCTCGATAGCATTTATGACAATGAGTACGTTATGGACCTTCCTTCAATAATTTCTTCGGTAAATTTAGAAAGAAAGTCTCATAGCATTCAAGACAGATACGAAGGCCCTAAAGAACTTAAAAAACTATACAAGGAATTAGATGATACCTTTGCAGCGCTGGAATGGAAACCAGCCAATGAAATAGAATAAATTTTACCAACTAAATAAATGAATACAATGAAAAAACTGCTCATACTATTAATAGCCTTTACTTCATTTTCAGCTGTAAAAGCGAATGAAGGAATGTGGTTAGTTAGTCTTTTAAATAAGATGAATGAGGCTGAAATGAAAGGATTAGGTCTCAACTTATCTGCTCAAGATATTTACGACATCAATAACGCTAGTCTGAAAGATGCTATTGTACGTTTAAATTATGGTCAATGTACTGCCGAGATGATTTCTGATCAAGGTTTAGTCCTTACGAACCACCACTGTGCTTATGATGCTATCCAAACGTTAGCTATTCAAAACGGGGACGATTACCTTACCAAAGGTTTCTGGGCTTATGAAAAAAACCAGGAAATGCCTATAACAGACTTTGTGGTTTCTTTTCTTGAGAGAATAGAAGACGTATCGGCAAGAGTACTAGAAGGTATAGATCACACTACTCCAGAAGCAGATAGAGCAGCTTTAATAGCTGAGCGTAGTAAAGCCATTATGGAAGAATCTACTAATGATGGAATGTATGAAACTGAAGTGAAATCATTCTTTTATGGAAATGAGTTTTACTTAATGGTTTATAAAACTTTTAGTGATGTAAGACTCGTAGGTAACCCACCAGAGGCTATAGGGAAATTTGGTGGGGACACTGATAACTGGATGTGGCCTAGACATACTGGAGATTTCTCTATGTTAAGAATATATGCTGATGCTAACAATAACCCAGCTGGATATAGCGACTCTAATAAACCTTACGCGCCTAAGCATCACTTACCTGTAAGTGCATTAGGAGTAGAAGAAGGGGACTATGCGATGATCATGGGTTATCCTGGATCGACTGACAGATATTTATCTTCTTTCGGAGTTAAACAAGCAATAGACTTAGCTAACCCTGCTGTAGTGGAAGTGAGAGATTTAAAGTTAAAAACTATGAAGTCTCACATGGATGAAGATCCTCAAGTAAGACTTATGTATGCTAGTAAATATGCTGGAGTTGCTAACTACTGGAAATACTTTATAGGTCAGACTAAGGGTCTTAAGAGACTTAACGTTTTTGGTCAAAAACAAGATATCGAAAGAGATTTTCAACAGTGGGCCAATGCTGATGAAAAAAGAAAAGATAAGTATGGTTCTGCTTTAAAAATGATGGAGGATTATTATAATGCGACTACTCCTTATGTAAAAGCAGACAAGTATTTACTAGAAGCTGGTATCACTGGTGCAGATATCGTGCTCAAAGCATGGAGAATGGGGAATGGAATTCAAATATCTTATGATGATGAAGCTAAACAATTTCCTGCAGATAAATTAGCTGGACTTAAAGCTCAGGGAGAAGGATCATACAGTGAATACAATGAAATGCTAGACAAAGACCTTTTCGTGAAGGTGATGACTATGTACATGAAAAACATTCCTCCTGACCAAATGCCAGATATCTTTAAAACTATCAATGGGAAGTACAAAGGAAACGTACAGAAATTCGCAGATAAGATGTACGACAAGTCTATCTTCGCTAACCAAGAGAATTTCGATGCATTCATAGCAAAGCCTAAAATGAAAACGTTGAGTAAAGATTTAGCTTGGCAGTTCGCAAATTCCGTGATCGCTCTTTATAGAACTGGTTTTGGTGATGCTGATGCTGTGGCTTATGATCAAAGTTATAGATTATTCGTAGATGGTTTAAGAAAAATGAACCCTTCTAAAAACTATTCTCCAGACGCTAACTCTACTATGAGAGTGACTTATGGTTCTGTTCAAGATTACTTTCCTGCAGATGCTAAGCATTACGATTACATTACTACGCACAAAGGAATTTTAGAGAAAGAAGATCCATCTAATCCTGAGTTTATTGTTCCTGGAAAACTTAAAGAGCTTATCGAAAAAGAAGATTTCGGTGGTTATGCAGATGCTAATGGAGACTTAATAGTATGCTTCCTTACGGATAATGATATTACTGGAGGAAATTCTGGCAGTCCTGTAATTAATGGAGATGGTCATTTGATAGGATTAGCTTTCGATGGTAACTGGGAAGCTATGAGTGGAGATATCGCTTTCGAACCAGAACTTCAAAGAACTATTTCTGTAGATATTAGATATGTACTTTTCATCATAGACAAGTTTGCAGGAGCTACTAATCTTATTGAAGAAATGGATTTGGTAACAGAACGTAAAACCGTTCTAAAGGAACCAGCTTTAGAGATGGCTCCAGTCGAAGATGAAGACATTCCAATGATGGACTAAATGAGAAATTAAGTTTCTCACCATAAAATATTCTAAAGCCGTTTGACTAAAATCAAACGGCTTTTTTTGTACCTATAGTTTAACTCTATTGAATAAATCTGCCTTAGATATTCTTCATCCAACTAAGCCATCAGACGCATATTTTTTGAAAAAATATTCGACTAGCTCTTTACTCAAGTACTTGAAGTTGTATCAGGTAAATAAAGTGATGAGAGGAAATGGAGATTAATTAAATAGATTTAACATAAAAAACTGAAGGTGAGTAGATAGTCTATAAAAAACTACTAAGAGAAGTTATAGAAATGCATACTCCACAACCACGTATCAAGTAGCTATAAAAAACATATTATACTATCGAAATATTCCAAAGTGTTTCTGAATTATTTTATAGAATCTGTGAATTTAAACTCCCTTAAAATAGCGACTAAGCAAAGGACTAGAATGGAGCTAAAGAAACCTTTTGGGTGATTAAGTAATTCACCACAGGGTGAACTTAAACCTCTTTATCCAACGTACTAGTAACCACATAATATCTAGGATCTTCTACAGACTCTTCTATCATTTGACCGAAATTCTCGTTTCCTTTGAGCAATAGAGTTTTGCAGTCTGGGCTAAGATGAGTAAGCTTAACCTTTTTTCCTAAAACTTCATATTTCTCTGCTATAGTCTTAATCGCTTCCATCCCTGAATGGTCTGAAACCTTAGATTCTATAAAGTCAATTTCTACACTATCTGGATCTCCAGCAGGATCAAACTTAGCATTGAAATTCTGCACAGAACCGAAAAATAATGGTCCCCAAATCTGGTACACTTTAGTTCCATCTTCTTTAGTGCTTTTTCTGGCTCTAATCATAGTAGCATTTTTCCATGCAAATACCAGAGCAGACATGATTACACCTGCGATTACCGCTATTGCTAAATCTTGCCACACTGTAATGGCAGAAACTGCTATTAGCACGAATGCGTCTGGTCGTGGAATTTTATGAAGAATCCTTAAGCTACTCCAAGCAAAAGTTCCTATCACCACCATAAACATCACTCCTACTAGCGCTGCAATAGGAATTTTATCTATCACAGGGGCTCCTACTAAAATGAACACGAGAAGTGCCAGTGCAGCAGATATCCCTGAAAGTCTGCCTCTTCCGCCGGAATTTACGTTAATAATGGACTGGCCTATCATGGCACAACCTCCCATTCCTCCGAAAAATCCATTCAAAATATTAGCACTACCCTGAGCTACACATTCTCTGTTTCCGCTTCCTCTAGTTTCTGTTAACTCATCCACTAAATTTAGTGTCATTAACGATTCTATAAGTCCTACCGCTGCTAGAATGAAAGCAAAAGGCAACATGAATAACAGGTTAGAACTCGTGTATAAATCTGGATTTAAGACATCAAATCTAAACGCTGGAAAACCACCACTTACTCCACCCTGCTGGCCATCTGGTAGACCATCTGTTATGAATGAACTCACTGTAGCTGTATCTATTTGACCGAATATAACAATACTTGTTACTGCCGCAATAGCTACTAGAGCCGAAGGGATTTTCTTAGTCAGTTTAGGTAGGAAATACATTATAGCCATAGTTAGAGTCACTAAACCTAGCATAGTCAACATTTCTGGACCTTGCAGCCATTCTGTAATAAATCCGTTTCCTTCTTCTTTTGGTAAAGCGATTTTAGCTCCGTTTTCTAAAACAGGTGTTCTAAACATTCCAGCCTGAGCTAGAAAAATAACAATGGCCAACCCATTAACAAAACCCATCATTACAGGATGAGGAATCAACCTTACAAATTTTCCAAGTTTAAATAACCCAGCAGAAATTTGGATAATTCCTACCATAAATAGCGTGACTAAAAGAAACAATAAACCTCCGTTTTCTATTCCCTGTGCAGCTCCCAAAAGCTCTCCACCTTTGATAAGTGATATCATTACTACAGCTGTAGCTCCTGTAGCTCCAGAGATCATTCCTGGTCTACCACCGAAAAGAGCAGTCACTATTCCCATCATAAAAGCTCCATACAATCCTACCATAGGAGACAGCCCCGCTACGAAAGCAAAGGCTACTGCTTCTGGAACTAATGCTATAGCTACCGTTAAACCAGATAGAATATCGTCTTTGGGGCTGAATGTGAAATTTCTTAGTGCGTGCTGAATCATGGGAATTACTTACTTGAAAAAGCGTGCAAAAATACTGTTTATAAAAAGCATACGAGAAATCCACCTCAGTTAATTCTAATTCTATTAACCCTGAAGCTTTTTTTAATAGCTAATTTCTTACTGTTTATGCCTTAACTTTTAGACAGAAAAAGAATTTACCGCTTTCTTTAGATGAACTAACCTAGTGAGCAGTGACTCCAGATTATCCAACTGCAGCATATTGGCTCCATCAGAGAGGGCTTTACTTGGATCTGGGTGTGTTTCTATAAACAGTCCATCTGCTCCAGCCGCTATAGCACTTTTAGCTATGGTCTCTATGAGTTCAGGCTTTCCTCCTGTTACACCAGAAGATTGGTTAGGCTGCTGAAGAGAATGTGTTACATCCATTACCACAGGAGCATATTCCTTCATCACCGGAATCCCTCTCATATCTACCACTAAATCTTGGTAGCCAAAAGTGGTTCCTCTTTCTGTAATCCACACATTGTCATTTCCTGAATCTTTTACTTTATTCACCGCAAACTGCATAGACTCTGGCCCTAAAAACTGCCCTTTTTTTATGTTCACAAACTTGCCTGTTTTGGCAGCTGCTAACAGTAAATCTGTTTGTCGGCATAAGAAAGCGGGGATTTGCAACACATCTACATAATCTGCAGCGCGCATAGCTTCTTCTGCCGTGTGAATATCTGTAACTACAGGTACATTTAATTCTGCGCTCACCTCAGCCAAATAACTCAACGCCTTTTCATCTCCTATTCCCGTGAATGAATCTATTCGGCTTCTGTTTGCTTTTCTGTATGACCCTTTAAATACAAAAGGAATCTCTAATCGGTCAGTAATTTCTTTAATACGCGTAGCAATGCTAAAGACTAATTCTCTACTCTCTACAGCACATGGCCCGGCTAATAGAAAAAAGTTGCCTGAAGATGCGTGGTTTATTTTAGTTGGAAGGTTCATGGTGCTTGTCTAAATGTTCTGGATATTCCGAAACTGGCGCTTCTGCCTTTTCCGCTTTCTACAAATGCGCCTACTAAGTTTCTGGTAATGAGGTGAAAACGCCAATTCTCAAAATTAAAATGTGCTCCGGCATTCATTCTGAGCCCACCATATCCACCGTAGCTAAGACCTATATTATACCCCACCATGTCTGATTCATTATGGAGGTAATTCACTCCCAAATCAGCATTATGGTGAGTAAAAAATCGCTTTCTTACAGAGAATCCTATGTGGTCACTTTTATTAATTCGGTGAAAATAGTTCGCGTTTATGTCTAATGGCATCCATACCGTCTTGGTCTTTTGCTCATCTGTATATGCTAAAGAATCCTCTATAGTAATGGAGGTAAAACCATTGTCTGAGGAGAACAATTCATTTACATTTACACCACTGTAATTCCACGAGCTGTCTGCTTTCAATTGTCTAGTTCTATCATTTAACCGAACAGCACCGATATTTCTAACTTCAATAGAGAATAAACCTTGGTTCTCTCTGAGTTGCATATTATATCGCCCATTCAGCGTTATTCCAGCACCTGAGTTGCTCAGAAAATTTCCTCTGAGAGTATCGTTGGTAATTAAGGTGCCAGCATAAGACAGCTGTACTTCAGAGGCATCTTCTGCTGTATATATCGTAAACTCTTCTAAATCTGAAGAAAAATAATTTTGTACGTTTATGAGGTTAAATGAAAGGTAGCTTCCTGTGGACTCATTCATCACTCCTAGTCCAGCATACTGATATTTCATTACCTCAGATGTCATATTGGACATTTGGAGCGTTTCTCCTAACTTGTCTGCGTTTCCTAGAAACATAAAGTGGAATAAATCTTTAGGGAAAGAAGCATACCCATACTGAGCCATTCCAAATTCTAAAAATAAGCTGCGGTTCTTCTTAAATAAAACACTATCCGATAGCGTCCTGTAGCGAAGTCCTATATCGGTCCATCCACCAAAGGCGTTCTGCCCATCCATGTTTTCCAACATGCTGTTTAATGAGTTTCTGTCTATCCCACCGCCTAAGACCAGGTTAGTGATTAGGCTATTCTGAATGTTGTCTGAGAAGTAATCTAGCTCTGTGTTTAACTCCAGCACATTGTATTTTTCAATAATAGGCTCATGTGTAAAGTCAAGAACATTCTGCGCTGCAGCTACCCCACACCCTAGAATGAATACTACTAAAAGTCTAAATTTCCACTCCATAAGTTACTTTTCCTGTGATGAGAATTTCAATTTTATCTGCCGTAAGCAGTTTTACTTCTTCGTTATTAGTGGTATTGACTATGACTTTTACTATCAACTCTGAGGCTGCATAAAACTCGTCTAAGCTGCTCTCTGTAAGCTCCAAAGTAATAGTATGCTCAGTAGCTTCTCCGTCTACTTCAGGAATAATAGAAGCTTGCCAGAATACTTCCGGTACACCAGGAAGAAACATCTCTACATCGAATCCCAATTCAAAACTGTTTTTAAGTACGGCTGTTAATACGAGTGCCTTTATGTTTTCTTCTCTCTCCAGATCTAAACTCAAAGTGTCTAATAAGGTTAAGTCTTCAATGCTTGCGCAGAGAGGAAAAGAAATATCTGCTACTATCTGAAAAGGATACTCATCCAGAAAAAAGTCGAATCCTCCAGACACATCACCCAGTGGATTGAGGATAGCATCTCCCTGAAGCTTTAATCTGTTGGGTGTTACAGATAAGGCCTCAGCTAAATTAGAAGTCTCATCAAACTCGAATGTAACAGAACTAGGAATAACCGCATCTGCAGTTTCTATGGCTCTAGAAATATTCACGAGATTATATAGTTCAGTGGTTTGTAACACTACTTGATTTCCTGTTACAGAATTTAAAGTGGCCAGTTCACTCAGCCGCACCTGTGCATCTACACCAAAGTTATTTATAAACTCTAAGGAAGCATTTAACTCTCCCAAAGTAACTGTTCCTCCCTGATAAATGAGCGAATCTAATACGATTTCTTCATCTATCTCTCTCTCCCACTGACCGAAGTAACCTCTTAACTCTTCTATCTCTAAATCTAATAGCTCTAGTTTCACAGTTACTAAGTTAGACCCATAAACCTGAGCCGTGTATGTGGGAGAGTTAGAAGTAGCTACCGACAGTTCGCCTGTCAAGGTGTTTCTCTCAATTCCACTGGCTCCAGTGAAGTCCAATGTATATCCTGATATATCTACTATTAGTTCATCCGTAAATGGTTCCGCTGCGCTGGCAGGTTCTGTTTGCCCTAATAAGCTTAACGGTTGACCATCTAGCTCGATTCCGTTTAACAAATAAGTTAAATCTAAGTATCCATCGACATCACTTTCGAAGATTACCCTGAGGCTTCCAGACTTTATTTTTCCAAAGCGCAGCAATGCCCCATCTAGATTAAAATCAAAATCCTCATCTAAAGTGAAAATATTGGTCGCATTCTCAAAAGGCAATGGTCCTATTCCTATCCCAGAAGTGTAGGCTGCCTCTATTAGCGTATCACCAAGGTTTATTAACTCATTTAAATCTAACGGTGCTAGGGTATCATAATAATGAACTTCCACCACTTCTCCGTCTAATTGGAGGTGGTCATTACCATCCTCAAAATCATGGAAGCTAAGCTCTCCTTTAGCTATAGGAAAAGCAAACTCAGGCTCCCAAGTAGTATTTCCTCTATTACAACTAGATAGAAATAATATGAAACAAACAAAACAAAATACTGAAAGAATGTTTTTCATTAGATGGTAAAAATAAGTAGGATTACTGGTATGAGTACAAACTACTCGTCTATTCTCCTAATGTAAATTAGTGCGCTGTAAAGGGATACTAGAATAACAGGTATTAGAGATTCGTGAAGATCTTGAGCTAAAAAGGTCCAAGACATTAGAGTTGTAACGACTATGCCAGAATATATCTGGAGCCATATTTTTCTAGAAAACTTAATAAATGGAAGAATCAAATTTAGCGGAGAAGCCCACAACAGATTTAGGTTTCCTGAGGTCGCAGAATGATCTGTGAAGAACCAAAGAAAAAAGATTAGCGCTCCTAGCAGCCCATTTATAAAAAGAATTACTGCTGATAGAATTCGGCTTTGGGTTTTTCTTCTATAAAAAAAGAGAACCGCTAATAGTGCTGTAGAAATAATCCATAACACGCTAGAGGTTTTATCTAAAAGCTTCACATGCACCTTCTTCTTTTCTGAAGGCAACACTTCATACCCATCAGTTACCAGATCATTTCCATTAAGCATGGCCCTCTGAAACATACTTTTCAATGAGTCTGGTAAGAAAGCTTGTTCACCTTCTTTCAGTTCATAATCACAAGGGATTCCCAGCGCCAGATCTATACCTAGATCACTCCATTGCATCTGTGTTAGGTATACCTCTATCATTTCTCTGAAAGTATGCCCGTTTCCACTTTCTGAGGTTTTCCAGTCAATCGTATTCTCCGTGGCTTCATCTACAATATCTATTAAACGCGTGGCACAATTGTCATAGAAAAAATCATATTTATACTGTACATTTTCGGGAAGCATGTTTATCTCTAATAGAGCTATTAGTTTTTCCTTCTGGACTTCTGTGAAATTTAATTTCTGAGCCCAAATTTGTCTATGTTCCACGATATAACCATACTGGAAGTATCCAAACTTCTCCTTATCCAATTTATAAGGAAGCTGTCCCCTGGCGAATTTCAGATAGAAGTTCTCCGTGCTAAAATTGAATGTCCCGTAATTGTATACAAAATCAGAGGTTGGAGTCTTGACAACAAGGGCAGCATGGCCAAACACTGAATACAAGTCCTCTCCAGGACTGCACGTAAGAATATAAATTTCAGTTTCACCAGGCTTGGTATTAAACTGCGCTTTAGCAGTTAACCCTAGAAAAACGAATAGAAAGAAAAACCAAATATGTTTCATTAAAAAAAGTCCTGAATTAATTCTGGACGAAGATAACAAAGGTGAGGTGATTCATTTCTGAACCGTCTGTTTTTTTATTTATTTCAAAGCTATTTTAGTCAGATTAACTAGTCCAGAAAAGACAAATTTAGCTGCACCTTGTAGCCGTATTGTTTGAAATAAATCTCCTGATTTTTTAAAGTTAACCATTAGACCCCCACCTTTAGTTATGATTTTCCGA
>DDEI01000076.1 GCA_002336675.1 Flavobacteriales bacterium UBA1958
TATCCTATTTCACTATTTAGTTCTGCTTTACTTTTTATAAAATTTCCTGTACCGAAGGCTAGTTCTCTTCTCTTAGAATCATAAAGAGTAGATTCTGCTATAAACAGATTCTTGGTTTTGAAGCGGATGGTTCCCGCTGCTTTTATCTCTCCAGAGACTACTGGGCGTATCAAATTTATAGAGAATGAGAAAGTCAACAGAAAGTAATCCGTAGCCAACGAATTGGCGGCAAATTAAGCCTAATCATCCAGCATCTTGAAATAAACAGTACCGTGCATAGCTCCTGCTTTGTGGTGAAACTTATCCGTTACGTTCATCCCTATTCCTGCTCTTCCCTCTTCTATTTTGATAATGGTAGTGTCAAAAATGATTCTATTTACATTGGCTTGTAAATACATTCGCTCGAGCTTACTAAAATGTGTTTGATTCATGCCTATTCTTATGACTTAATTAAAACCATAAATTTAACCCAATGTCCATATTAGATATACTTATAATTATACCGATAGCTTGGGCGGGATACCAGGGTTTTAGAAAGGGGTTCGTCTTAGAAGTAACTAAACTTTTAGCTCTAGCTGTGGGGATTTATGGAGCTATTAAATTTTCAGAACCTATGCACGTTTGGCTAGTGGAAAACACAGAATGGGATGAACAGTGGCTTCCTGCTGCAGCATTTGGGTTGGTCTTTGTGATTTTAATCGTAGCGGTTTATTTTTTTGGCAGAATGCTGGACAGTGTGATTAAAGCGGTACAGCTAGGCATACTAAACCGACTAGCAGGGCTGGCACTTAGTGTGCTTAAAATGGGCTTAATACTAAGCGGCCTATTAATGCTTATCCAAAGCGTAGATAAAGGAGAAATGCTTCTTACCAAAGAAAGAAAAGAATCTAGTCTAATGTATGAACCCGCACTAAAATTCGGTTCTACAGTTATTCCTGCGGTGCAAGAAAGCAAACTCTACCAGCAAGTGGTGGCTAACTTTAACGACTTAAAAGAAGAAGTGGAAATCAACTAGCAATGGACAAATTTAATATCCCGCTCTAAATAAAGGCCAACCAGCTGTTGGCTTTTAGTTATAAATTATCTGTTTTCTAAAGCCCCAATTCCTTTACCACTTCAGCTATCATCTCATTCATTTGTCCTTCTTGCTCGCGAATCTCTTCGTTAGAAGACGCTTTCAAGTTTACACTGAAATAGAACTTTATTTTAGGTTCTGTCCCTGATGGTCTAGCAGTGAATTTCAGTCCATTCTCTAAAGTGAACTGCATTACATTAGAAGAAGGCAATCCTAAAACCTTAGAACTTCCTGTCACTTTATCTGTAACCGTTCCGTTTAAAATGTCAGTTATAGAAACCACCTTAGATCCGATCAGGGTAGCTGGAGGATTCGTTCTAAACCCATCCATCATGGCCTGAATTTCTTCTTTCCCGCTTTTACCCTCTCTTACCACAGAAATTAATCGCTCACGGAAGTGACCGAATTTCAGATAAATCTCATCCAGAATATCTATCAGTGTTTTTCCTTTAGAAGCAGTCCAAGCAGCACACTCGCTTAACACTAACGAACTTATAACAGCATCCTTATCTCTCACGAAATCTCCTACCAAGTAGCCATAACTTTCCTCTCCTCCTCCTAAGAAAATTTCCTTCCCCTCCTGCTCTCTAATCACAGACGCTATCCACTTGAACCCAGTGAGCGTTTCATATAGCTTCACTCCGTAAGCTTTAGCCATATTAGAAATCAAATCACTAGTTACTACGGTCTTGGCTATAAACCCATTTGCAGGAATAGTTCCTGCTGTTTTCATTTGTTCTAATCTGTAATACACTATCAGCGCACAAGCCTGATTTCCATTAATTAGCGTAAGTTCTCCCGAGGAATTTCTAGCCACCATCCCTACTCTATCTGCATCTGGATCAGTCCCCAGTACTAAATCTCCATCCTCTTTTTCAGCCAGTTCAATAGCCATTCTTAAGGCAGAACGTTCTTCAGGATTAGGACTTTCTACAGAAGGAAAATCACCAGAAGGAATGGCTTGTGTTTCTTCTAAAATTACGTTTTCGAATCCCGCATTCTTCAGCACTTGAGGAACCATAGTTATTCCCGTTCCATGAAGTGAGGTAAATACTATTTTTAATTTTTTCTTTTCTTCCTTGAATCCATCTACAGAAAGAGACTGAACCTTAGCCAAGTATTTTCTATCTATAGTATCATCAAGGGTTTCAATTAAATCAGAATTTGCAGAAAAATTCACTTCTTCAACTGATTCTATAGCTCGTACTTCAGAAATAATTCCTGTGTCATGAGGAGCTATAATCTGTGCTCCGTCATCCCAGTAGACTTTATATCCGTTATATTCTTTTGGGTTATGACTGGCGGTGATGACTATCCCCGCATTACAGCCTAATTCTCTTACAGCAAATGATAATTCAGGAGTAGGTCTTAAGTCAGAAAACAGGTGTGCCTTTATCCCATTGGCAGAAAGCACATCCGCGCATACCTGAGAGAAAAATGGAGAGTTATTTCTAGAATCATGCGCTATCACTGCGCTCATATCGGTAGCGCGAGGAAATTGCTTCTTCATATAATTAGCTAACCCCTGAGTCGCTTGACCTATAGTATACTTATTAATCCTATTGGTTCCGACACCCATTTTACCACGCATACCGCCTGTACCAAATTCTAAATCAGTATAAAAACATTCAGTGAGCATGTTTGGGTCTGTCTGCATTAACCGCTTAACCTCTGTTCTAGTCTCTAAATCAAAAGGTCCCGAAAGCCACTTAGTCGCTTTTGTTATTATTTCTGGGCTCATAGTTATTGGATAATCTTTAAAAATTCTTTTAAATTCTCTTGCCAAGTATTAGGCTTTAAGCCCAGATTCTTCCGAGCTAAAGTATTATCTAATTTAGAATAAGCTGGCCTTTTAGCTACTTGAAGAAACTCATTACTGCTCACAGCATTTAATCTTTTCTTATGCTTCTCATTTATTATAGCCGCCACATCATACCAGCTGCACTCACCGTCTTCGGAGTAATGGTAAAGAGAGCCGTTAAATAGCTCAAAGTTACAAATCAATTTAGTGACAACAAACTCTACCAGTGGTTTAGCCCATGTAGGCGAAGAAAACTGATCATCGACTATATTCAACTCATCTCTCTCACCTAAAAGACGATTAATTGTTTTAGGAAAGTTAGACCCAAACTCAGAGTACAAGCCGCTAACCCTTAAAACTAAAGCCAAACCTGACTCCAATAGAATTAACTCTCCCTCTCTTTTAGTAAGCCCATAAATATTAATGGGAAAAGGTTCATCCTCTTCTGTCCAAGGCTCATCTCCCGAACCATCAAAAACATAATCAGTAGAAAAATGAAGAATCTTAAAATCTAACTCTTGAGCCATAACAGCTATAGCAGACAAAGCATCTGAATTAACCCTCTCAGCTATAACACCTTTGTCCTCAGCCATGTCTACTGAAGTATAAGCCGCACAATTAATTAAAAAGTCAGGTTTAAAAAGAAGTATCTCGGCCTTTAAATCAGCTAAACCGAGTGAATGAGAAATATCTGCCTCCAATCGAGTAAGCGCTTTAACTTGAAAAGTTGTTTGTTTTAAGTAAGACACAAACTCCTGTCCTAATTGGCCTGAAGCGCCCGTTATTAATATTTTTTTCTGGTTATTCATTTATTTCTCCGTACAAAACTATCATATAATACAACCAAAAACAGCGTTCTCTCCGAGTGATTATAAACGCTTTTATTAAAACTCGAATTATCCCGCAAAGAATTCACCACTAATTGAAAAAGCAAGGCCTAAGAAAAATTTTACAGCTGTGAAAGTATAGTTTTATTCGCTGTGGGGAAAACATCTTAAAAGTAAAAATATAATAAGGCGCTAAGGACCTAGCAAATCACATCCCACTGACTAACTTATCCAATAACACAGGATAAAGAGCTAGAAAAAGCTTATCCTCATAAACTGCGCTCATCAAGACAGACTCAGAATAAGACAATAGTAATCAGTTACATTTGATTAACTTAAGAAATGACTTTTTCGTTAAAGACTATTAATGGCTGTAATTTCACCAGCGAAAATAAGTTTATCTATTCTTACAACTTTAGGATGAAGAAAATGAACTTTACAAGCATCTTAAATTCAAAAATTGAAGTAAGACCACTACTTTTAGCCAAAATTTCTTCTCTAAATAACAATACTTTTTTTCGGATTAAATTAGTTGACCACAAGGATCTAAAAAACATTAACCCTGACATCAATCGTTATTTCACCGCAGAGATCAAGGGATTAAACACAGTCATATCTAAAAGGTTCTTAGAAATGGCTGAATAACTAAATAAACTTAAAAATGCATAGGATTATCTTCAC
>DDEI01000017.1 GCA_002336675.1 Flavobacteriales bacterium UBA1958
TGCTTCTTTGATAGTAAAGATGTGTGCTTCTTTTTCTAGTAATTCTGGCGTGAGTTCTCTTAGTACTGAGTAGTCATCCACTATGAAAAATCCTCTTCCGAAGGAGGCACATACCACATCGTTTTCTCTGCGTTGCAACGCTATATCTCTAATAGCCACCGTAGGAATTCCACTTGTGAATTGTGTCCATTCCTCTCCACCATTAACTGTAAAAAACAATCCAAATTCAGTTCCTGCAAAAAGCAAGTCTTTGTTCACGTGGTCTTGCGCAATAGAATACACAGAACCTCGCTCTGGAAGGTTTCCAGAGATAGAAGTCCATGAGTCTCCTTGGTCATTGCTGCGCAGAACATACGGATTAAAATCACCATTTTTATGATTATTAAACACCGCGAAAACCGTATTATCATCATGCATTGAAGCTAATACTTGGTTCACGTACGTGCGCTCTGGAACTCCTGGGAAAGAACTCATCTTAGCCCAGTTTCCGTCACCATCTTTGCTATGAATTAGCCCATCATCAGTTCCCGCATAGAGAAGTCCTTCTTTCTTAGCGGACTCGTCAAACGCCACTATGTTTCCGTAAATACTGGTGGACTTGTTCTTCATCACCGCGTCTATTCCCCATACACGGCCCATTGTTTTGAACGTATTCCTGTCCTCATTTCTAGAAAGGTCTTCACTGATGACCTCCCAACTGTCACCCCGATTATCTGATTTGAATACTTTATTTGCACAGAAATACAGCCGCTCTGGTTTGTGCGGGCTGATGAGTAATGGCGCATCCCAATTCCAACGGTAAGCAGCCTCTCCAACTCTAGGTTGTGGTTGAATACCTATACGCTGACCGGATTTTTTATCATATCTAATCAACCAACCATACTGTGCTTGACCATAAACTATGTTCTCATTAGAAGGGTCTATCTGCGGTTCGAAACCGTCTCCGCCATTTGTGATAATCCAATCTTGGTTAAGAATGCCCGCATTGTTTAACGTTCTAGAAGGTCCACCCTGTGTATTGTTATCTTGAGTTCCACCATAAACATTGTAAAATGGTTCTGCTTGGTCCACCGCCACTCTGTAAAATTGTGTCACAGGCAGATTTGGCTTGTATGCCCAATCTTTAGCATGATTATGTGTTTCATACAATCCACCATCACATCCTACTATCCAGTGATCGGTGTTTTGTGGGTCTATCCAAATACAGTGGTTATCCACATGCTTGGATTTCTCTCCTGTTTTATAAAATGTCTTTCCTCCATCTTCAGTGTGGTGAAGCCATGTGTTCATGGAAAACACCTTGTCCTCATCATAAGGATCACAAATGATTTCTTGGTAATAGTTTCCACTGGTTGAATAATCGCTCATTTTAGAGAAGCTAGCGCCCCGATTGGAAGAACGGTAAAAGCCTCCACCTTCAGTAGCCTTTATGATGGCATAAACCACATCAGTATTGGCTGGCGAAACAGCTATCCCTATTCTTCCCATATCTCCAGCTGGCAGTCCATTCTCTAACTTATCCCAGTCTTTTCCTCCGTTTTCAGTTTTGTAAAGTGCGGTTTCTGGGCCACCATCTATATACGTATACACATGTCTTCTTCTCTGGTGTGCCGCTGCATAAATTACCTCCGGATTTCTCGGGTCGAACGCTATTTCAGAAACTCCCGTGTCCTTAGAAATCTCCAAGATCAGCTCCCAATTTTCTCCTCCATCTGTAGTTTTGTAAACGCCTCTTTCACCGCCTTCACTCCACAAGGGACCGTAAGCTGACACGTAAACCGTGTTTTGATCTGTAGGATGAATAAGGATGTTTCCAATGTGCTCACTCTCTTTCAAGCCCATATTCTTAAACGTAGCTCCACCATCTTCCGATTTATAAACTCCATCTCCGTAGGCTACAGAACGCTGGTTGTTATTCTCTCCTGTTCCTATCCACAAAACATGTTCATTAGAAGGAGCTATAGAGACGCATCCTATAGAATAGGACCCGTGAGAATCAAAGATAGGTTCGTAAGTAGTTCCAGCATTGGTTGTTTTCCAAACGCCACCAGAAGCCACAGCCACATAATACTCAAAAGTATTACTAGGATTCACTGCTAAATCTGCTATCCTACCAGAGGTTAACGCTGGTCCTATTCCTCTCACATTTAGCCCTGAAACCAGATCGGAACTATAGGTAAGTTCTTTGTCTTCAGTTTTATTCTTGTTCTTTTTTTGCGCTGCAATGTCTGTGGAAAAAGCCACAAGAAATACAGTCAGCAGGATGGTTAATCGAGTCATTTTGAGGTGAGGTTTGTAGCAAATATAGAGTACTCAATATCTCTTTATAGATTTTAAACAATTAAAAAATAAATAGGCCATTTGGTGAACTAAACTTTGCTCCCTCCAGACATCATCTCTGCCATCATTCTAGTCGATGGAATCTGCTCTAGAATTATCTTTAGAATTACTGTGATAGGAATGGCCATAATTAACCCTGGCACTCCCCAGATGAATCCCCAGAGCATAAGCATAACAAGCACTGTAACAACGTTTAAAGAGAATGTTTTACCCATAAATATCGGCTCCAGAACAGCTCCAAACAGCACTTGAACTCCTGTGATTGTAAGAGAAAAGGCTAACAAAACAGTATAAGCTTCTATCTCTACAAAGGCGAATATGGACAGGAGC
Source organism: Flavobacteriales bacterium UBA1958 (assembly GCA_002336675.1). GTDB lineage: Bacteria > Bacteroidota > Bacteroidia > Flavobacteriales_D > Sanyastnellaceae > ASP10-05a. The sequence goes on from DDEI01000017.1 coordinate 2,671, forward strand.
ACAACAGAAATCACACTTCCAACCATCTGAACGAAGTTGATTAAAAAGGCAAACACTCCCCAGAAAATAGGGAAACTCACATCGAAAGAGTAACACGCTATAGAGAATCCTACTCCCGTACCAAAACTCACTAGGAATTTAACAATCAGAAACCGAGCAATGTCTTTTTCTATTTTTAGAAATGTCCTGATGGACATGCTCTTCGATTTAAAAATAGCCTTGGTTAATACTCTCTCAAAATTAAACGAATCCATTAAGAGAAGTACTCCAAAGAAAATGGTCATTAGCGCCATGGTCAAAGTATCTCCAATAAAATCTAAGGTATTTCCAAAATTCCCAAATACATTGGCTTGGCTGAGGTAGTGAAGTAAGACATTGTCATTTCCGATTCTTTCTATGCCAAAGAAACTCTCTACATTACCGATAAGAAGAGTGAACTTACTTTCTGCTTTTTGAAAGAAATGACTATCTGCATTTATTATTTCTCTACTCGATAATTTAACTAGCTCACCGAACAACTTTAATATCAGCGCAATGATCCCTATTATCACTCCTATGCTCAGCCACTTAGGCAATCCTTTAGTTCTAAGCCATCTCATGATGGGTAAGAAAAGCAATGCCATAAACATTCCAAAAGTCAATGGAATGAAAATAAATGATAGAATTTTAAGTAGGTAAAAAACCAAAACGACAACCATGATCAACAGCAGGTTGTTTGTTCTGTTTAAATTATTTAGGCTTGAGCTCATTTAAGTTTATTAGCTAAGCTAAGGTACATTTAAAAACAAGCTCCTATTGGTAAAAATTCCCAATATTAAACTTCTTGACTGAATCATAATCAAGGATTACAATCCTATGATTAACAATAACTTATCACTTGTTAACCTAGATCAATAGATACAGCCATTTTAAGAATTAATTTTAGTGCATGGAAAAGAAAAACAACAGAAGGGGTTTTTTAAAAAAAGCCACAATAGTTACTTCTGGAGGTTTGCTGGCAGCTACTGCTGCCTTTACCTTTAAATCTGAATCAGAAAATCACCAAGAAACAAAATATAGTATGCCAGTTATTAAGCGAATTCAGCCACTTGGTTTCCAATGGGAAACCCAAGATCCATTTCTGTTTTGTGTTCATCATGAGGATGCTTACCCAAAAGGAAATGAAAAACAAGGTCCCGCAGCTAGTTTAACGGGAAGAAACATAGGTCAAGATTTTTTAATAAAAGATGGCTGGAGAATGTACCACGGTGAAAACGTGCCTGGGTTTCCTGGTCACCCTCACAGAGGATTCGAAACTATAACAGTAGTAAGAGAAGGAATGGTGGATCATACGGATTCTACGGGAGCTTCTGGCAGATATGGTAATGGTGATGTACAGTGGATGACTTCCGGGAAAGGGGTACAGCATGCAGAAATGTTTCCTTTAGTGAAAGATACTGAAGATAACCCCCTCGAATTATTCCAGATATGGCTTAACCTACCAAAGAAGGATAAATTTGTAGAGCCACATTTTAAAATGTTATGGGCAGAATCTATTCCTAAATATGAGCATCTAGATGAAACCGGAAAGGTCAGTATAGAAGTGATCGTGGGAAAGGTAGGAGAAGAAAAAGCTCCGACTCCTCCACCGAATTCATGGGCTTTTTCTGAGGAAAATGATGTAGCTGTTTGGAATATTAAAATGGATAAAGGTGCTAAATGGACGTTACCTAAAGCGAAAGATGGGGTGAACAGAACGATTTATTTCTATAAAGGAAATGAACTCAAAATTGAAGGTGAAACCCTTGGAAATTATCATTCTGCCGATGTTAGAGCTGACGTAGACTTGGTTCTAGAAAGTGGAGCTGAAGAGAGTCATATATTGATATTGCAAGGCAAACCTATAGGAGAACCTGTAGTTCAGCACGGACCTTTCGTAATGAATACAAAAGAGGAAATTAGACAAGCATTTGCAGACTATCAGAACACCCGGTTTGGCGGATGGCCGTGGAATGAATCTGGACCAGTTCACCCGAGAACGAAAGGACGTTTTGCCCAGCATGCTGATGGCAAATTTGAAGATAAGAGTTAATTTATAGAATAGTTAAAACTAAATATCTCCGACTGATTATCCGAGATAGCTTCTAAAACTAAAAAGCCCCATTCAGGAATTCTGAATGGGGCTTTTTTATATTCTAGTAAGTTCTCTTTATTTACTTATGACCAGCTAGCGATTTTCTCAGCTGCATAATCTCCTGCAGCTAATTTTTCTTTCATATTGGTAAAAGTATCTATCGTATACTTTACATCCTCCAGAGTATGAACTGCAGTAGGTATTAACCTCAGCATGATTACTTCCTTAGGTACTACTGGATAAACTACTATCGAACAGAAAATACCATGATTTTCTCTAAGATCTAACGTAAGGTTAGTGGCCTCTCCTAATGTTCCTGATAGGAATACCGGAGTAACTGCTGAGTTGGTAGCTCCTATGTTAAATCCTGCAGACTTTAATCCTGTTTGTAACGCTGTAGCTATTTTCCAAAGATTGTCTTTAAACTCCGGACGAGTTCTTAGCATGTCTAACCTTTTAAGTGCTCCTATTACTATCGGCATAGGTAAAGACTTAGCATACGTTTGAGAACGCATGTTATATCTCATGTAATCGATGATTTGCTCATCTGATGAAATAAACGCTCCTATAGTAGCCATAGATTTAGCGAACGTTCCGAAATAAACATCTATCTCGTCCTGCACTCCTTGAAAATCTCCAGCTCCTCTTCCGTTCTCTCCCACAGTTCCAAACCCGTGTGCGTCATCCACAAATAATCTGAAACCATATTCTTTCTTATAAGAAACTATTTCTTTTAGCTTTCCTTGGTCTCCAGCCATACCGAAAACACCCTCTGTTACTACTAAAATTCCTCCTCCAGTAGTTTCTGTTAATCTTTTAGCTCTGTCTAACTGCTTCACGAAGCTATCCATGTCATTATGCTGATAAACAAATCTTTTACCCTGATGCAGCCTAACTCCGTCTACCATACACGCGTGGGACTCAGAGTCATAAACGATTACATCGTTTCTATCTACTAAAGCCTCTATACAAGACATACAGCCTTGGTATCCAAAATTTAATAAATAAGTATCTTCCTTTTGCATGAACTCTGAAAGCTCATTCTCTAACTCTTCATGGTATTTAGTCTGTCCAGACATCATTCTAGCACCCATAGGATATCCCATACCCCATTCCTTTGCTGCATCTGCATCTACTTTCCTAACTTCAGGATGATTTGCTAATCCACAGTAATTATTTACAGACCATACTAAAACATCTTTCCCTCTAAAGATCATTCTGTTAGAAATCTCTCCTTCTAATTTAGGGAAGGTAAAATAACCATGTGTTTGTTTTGAGTGCTTTCCTAACGGTCCCCTATTATTCCTTATTTTTTCGAATATATCCAAGATCTTTTCGCTTTTTTATAAGCCGCGAAGGTACGAAGTAGCTTAAATTCACCAAACTTATCCAAACTAAAGTTATTCGAATTTCATTTGAGTTAGAAACAATCGTTAAATCTACACCTACTTCTCAGCGCTAATGGTGTATATCCGCACAACTACTTTTAGATTAAAGGTATAAAAAAGTGAACTTTAGAAACAACTCTCTCAGGGTGATCAATCCACTATGGAAAATTCCGTGAGGTCTTGTGTAGTATATTTGGAATCTTCATAAGGCAGAAACTTCAAACTCTACTTATATTTTTATCATAGGAATCACTAGCAAATGAAAAGAATTTTAGTTACCGGAGCTGCAGGCTTTATAGGGTATCATACCGTTCAAAGGTTAATTAATGAAGGGCACTATGTGGTGGGGCTAGACAACCTAAATACCTACTATGATATTCGTCTGAAATTTGGAAGGTTAGAGAATATGGGGATATCTAGCTCTAAGCTATTACAGGGGACACTACTTCCTAGTTATAAGTTTAAAAACTACCATTTCACACAGCTCAACTTAGTGGATAGAGCACCTCTTAACCAGCTATTTAAAGATCAGAAATTTGATTACGTAGTAAATTTAGCCGCACAAGCTGGAGTGAGGTACAGTATAGAGAAACCGAGTGTATACATAGAATCTAACATAGTTGGATTTGCTAATATTTTAGAAGCTTGTAGGGATTTCGAGATAAAGCACCTTACCTATGCTAGTTCATCTAGCGTATACGGGCTTAATGAATCTGTTCCTTTTTCCACTCAAGATTCTACGAATCATCCTATGAGTTTATACGCTGCTACTAAAAAATCAAATGAGTTATTAGCCCATACCTACAGCCATCTTTTCCAGCTTCCTACCTCAGGAATACGCTTTTTTACGGTTTATGGCCCATGGGGAAGACCAGACATGGCTTATTATATATTCGCTAATAAAATTAAGTCTGGTGAAAAAATAGATGTCTACAATAATGGTATCATGGAACGTGACTTCACTTATGTAGACGACATAGTAGAGGGAACAATTAAAGTATTAAAACAACCCCCTGTTGCCTCTGTAAATTGGAACCCGCTAAATCCTCAGGCTGACAGCTCATCTGCTCCTTACAGAATATATAACATAGGCGCTAATGAACCCGTCAAACTTATGGACTTCATAAACACGTTAGAAGAGTCTTTAGGGATTAAAGCAGAACTAAATTATATGCCTATTCAGCCAGGAGATGTCACTAAAACTTGGGCTAACGTAGATAACTTGATAAATGATTTTGATTATTCGCCAAAAACTTCTTTAAAAGACGGAATTTCGCAGTTCGTAAATTGGTATAAAGAATTCCACAAAGCATAGCACATGAAAATCTCCGTAGTAGTACCCATGATGAATGAGGAAGACAATGTTTCTCCTATACATCACGAAATAAAACAAGCATGTGAAAAGAATAATTATGCCTATGAAATTATATTCATAGATGATGGTTCTTCCGATAAAACAGTTGAAAACTGTAAAGGTCTTAGCCCTTTAAAATTAATTATTCTTAGAAAAAACTTTGGTCAGACTGCAGCCATGGATGCAGGGATAAAAGCGGCTACTGGGGACTACTTTATTACTATGGATGGTGATCTTCAAAACGATGCCAATGACTTTCCGAAGCTGATAAAAAAACTCAAAGATGATGACCTAGACGTAGTTTCAGGCTGGAGAAAAGATAGAAAAGATTCTTTTCTTAAGAACTTCGTTTCTAGAGGAGCTAACCTCCTAAGAAAATTACTAGTAAATGACGGGATTCACGATAGTGGATGCTCTCTAAAAATTTACAAAAAAGAATGTTTCCAGGGTGTTACTCTGTATGGAGAAATGCACAGATTCATTCCTGCTATTTTAAAAATAAAAGGCTATAAAGTAGGCGAAGTGGTTGTGAACCATCGTTCCAGAACAGCAGGTATTACTAAGTATAACTGGAAGAGAACGCTGAAGGGATTTATAGATATGATTTCTGTTTGGTTTTGGAATAAATATTCAGCTCGTCCTCTCCATTTACTCGGTGGCTTAGGATTAATTTTTATCCTTCTGAGTGTTCCATGCGGAATAACTACTATGGGCTTATTCATAGCGGGTTATGGAATGTCTGAAACTGCTATGCCTCTCCTTACTATATTTCTATTCTTAGGAGGTATTCAATTATTTATCTCTGGACTTCTCGCGGATATTCTTCTCAAGAATTACTTCGAATCTAAGGGAGAAACCAATTATAGTATCTCACAGGAAATCATTTCTTAAATTAATTTTTAGGCTGACAAGCTTCTTCTATTTGTGACGCCAGAGCTTTAATTTTATCGGAGTTAAATCCTAATGCGTTTACTTTAATTTGGGCTTCGGAATAATAGAATTTTCGTTCTTCCAACTGTTGTTCTACGAATTCTAATAACTCATTCTCTCCTGTTTTATTTACCAATGGCCTATAACCCTTGGCATTCATCAAACGGTAGGTTAATGACTTAGCATCCATTTCTAAATACACAGTTAATCCTGCTTGATTCATCTCTTTTATGTTATCATAAAAGCATGGAGTTCCACCACCAGTGCTAATTAAAGCATCAGGCTCGAGATTAATTAACTTCTTTAAGTATTTCATTTCCAACCCTCTAAAAAGAGCCTCTCCGCCTTCATTGAAAATTTCAGTAACACTCATTTTCTCCTCCACCTCTATGTGAGCATCTAGGTCTATAAAATGCAACTTCAACTCCCTAGCTAACTTCCTGCCGACTGTAGTTTTGCCACTCGCCATATACCCTAAGAGAAATACTTTCATTTAAGGCAAATTTATTGAAAAAACCTTCGTTTAATTAGTCAAATGGACCTTAGATTTTTAATACAAAACACCCCAAAGAATTATTTTAAACAAAAGACCTTGAAGTCTGTTAAATTCTATGGAAATAGGCATGCATGTAATCCCTAATTTTGCGCAGCAATGAAGAAAATTTCTAAACTACTTCTTAGATCTTACATAGGACCGTTCTTCCTATCTTTCTTCATCTGGTTATTTATATTCGAGCTTCAATTTGTATGGAAGTATATAGATGATTTGATAGGTAAGGGTCTGAGCTGGACTATCATCCTAGAACTACTTATCTATGCCTCTGCACCACTAGTAAATCTAGCATTACCAGTTTCTATAGTCCTCTCTAGCATCATGACTTTCGGAAACCTCTCTGAGCACTTCGAACTCACTGCAATGAAGTCTAGCGGCATGGGTCTATTCAGAATTATGCGGCCGCTCATTTTCTTTATTATTATTGTCTCTTTTTCTGCCTTTGGTTTCGCTAACAATATTATGCCGGTCGCCACACTCAAATTTAAAACACTCTTATTTAGCGTCACTAAAAAAGCTCCTACTATGAACATAGTTCCTAATATCTTTTATACAGATATAGATGGATTCGTTATTCGTGCTAGAGGAAATGACACTGAGACAGGAAAAATGACGGATGTTCTTATTTATGACCACACCTTAAACCAAGGAAACCGGAGAGTTATTCGAGCTAAGAGGGGTGTTATGAACCAAGGAGACAAAAGCAGATATATGACCATAACACTTTATGATGGTGTTAGTTATGACGAACCTTACGAAAAAGGGGTAACAAAAAAAAAGAAAACCTACCCATCTGTATCAAGTAAATTTGAGGAGAATATTATTCGATTAGATATATCCTCTCTTGGGTTTAAAGAGCAAGACGAAGACATCTTTAAGAATCGGGAGGAAATGATGACTATAAGACAACTAGAACAAGGTCTGGACTCTCTGAATTTGAGCATCCAAAAGTCAGAAGGAGACAGAGTCAACCAATCCTTCAGGGGAATTAGACTGACTAATGACTCTTCACTGGTTAGAAATGACACCTTAAAGCCTGATAGCCTTTACTTTTTCAATCAAATCGGAAAAATGCAGCAGAACAGAGCACTGGATAAAGCCATCAATCTGAGTAGAAAAAATAAAGAGTACAACCAAAGAACGATTAAACAGATTGAGGGAAAATTGCATAGAATAAATGTCCATAACATAAATTGGCATAAAAAATTCTTCCTAGGATTTTCATGCATTATTCTATTTTTTGTAGGAGCACCTCTTGGTGCCATCACTAGAAAAGGTGGTTATGGATTCCCTACAGTAATCGCATTAGGATTCTTCGTTATGTTCTTTATCCTTTCCACAGTAGGAGAGAAAATGGTTAAGTCTGGATCAATTGAACCATGGCAAGGCATCTGGCTGAGTTCTTTTGTCCTAATTCCATTAGCTATTTTTCTAACGTATAAAGCAGCTAAAGATTCGAGCATAACAGATGCCGATTTTTACAATAAGATAGGGCAGCGCCTCATAGAAGTATTTAAAAAGAAAGCCCGCCATAAAGCATGAAAGTACTTCAATTGTGTCACAAACCACCGAAACCATCTTTAGATGGAGGATGTTTGGCTATGGACGCCCTTACAAAAGGACTTTTAGATCAAGGACACGAAGTTAAAATTCTTAGCATTCACACTTCTAAACATCCATATCTAAAGGATAAGCTAGATGATTCTTACCTGAAAACAACTTCTTTTGAAAGCATTTTTGTAGACACAAGGGTGAGTATAGTAAATGCATTTTCCAACCTTTTTACTCAAGATAGCTACAACATAAACCGTTTCTTTTCAGCTGCTTTCGATATAAGACTAAAAAACCTGTTGCAAAATGAAAAGTTCGACATCATACAATTCGAAAGCCTATTTATGATGCCATACCTCTCCACTGTTCAAAAACATAGTAATGGGAAACGCGTGCTCCGAAGTCATAATCTGGAATACCTCATCTGGCAAAGAATGGCTGACTCAACTAAAAACGTAGCCAAAAAATTATATTTAAAACACTTGGCTAAAAAACTTGAGCTATTTGAATTAGATGTTATAAAAAAAGTGCACGGAATCGTGGCTATTACTAAAGAAGATTATGAAAAGTATTCTTCACTAAATGCTAAAAAAAGCAATCTAATCACTATTCCATTCGGCATTAATCTCGCTGAATATTCAGAAGAAGACCCTCCTGAAGAAATCTCTCTTTTTCATTTAGGATCACTAGAATGGACTCCCAATCTCGAAGGTGTCACATGGTTCTTAGAACATATTTGGCCCGCTATTAGAGAAGAATTTCCTAAGTTGGTTTTTTATTTAGCCGGGAGAAAAATTCCTGCTAAATTTAACGAGGAGAACTACCCTGGAATTAAAGTAGTGGGCGAGGTTGCAGACGCTAAGGAATTTATTAGCAGTAAATCTATTATGCTAGTTCCAATACTATCTGCCGGGGGAATGCGAGTTAAAATTATAGAAGGAATGGCGCTTGGAAAAATTATTCTTAGCACTAAACTAGGGGCCGAAGGAATAGATTTTAAAGAGAATGAAGACATTTACTTAGCTGATACAAAAAAGGATTTTCTAAAAAACATAAGGGATTTTCATGAAAATCCTGAGAAAATAAACACACAGAAAAAAGTCTCGAGAGAATTTGTCTGTGCTAATTTCGATAACCAAAAACTCAGCATAAAATTAACAGAGTTTTATTTAAATCTGCTTGACAAATAAAATGAAGATTTTAGTAATTCTCAGTAGGTTTCCTTACCCATTAGAAAAAGGAGATAAGCTCAGGGCATATCATCAATTAGTTAATTTAAGTCATGACCATGAGATTATTCTATGCTGCCTTACAGACAAGCTACCCAGTGAAGAAAGTCGAAGTAAAATAGCCCAATTATGCGCAGAAATTCACGTCTTTAAGCTCAGTAAAATAAAACAACTGGGAAGACTTTTCTACGCAGCATTTTCTAGCAAGCCCTTCCAAGTTCATTACTTTTATCAAGAGAGTGTAGCGCGAAAAATACAGCAGATTATACAAAGAACAGATCCAGCACATATTTACGCGCAGCTAGTACGCACTGCTGAATACGTGAAAAACTTCCATGAAATGCCTAAGACGTTGGATTACATGGATGCGCTTAATAAAAACTATTCGCGCAGAACTAAAACCTCTAAAGGGATACGTAAATTTTTAGTAAAGGAAGAAGCTAAGCGATTAGTAGCCTATGAAAACCTAATATTTGATTATTTCGAGAATCACTCCATTATTTCCTCACAGGATAAAAACTTAATCTACCACGAGAAAAGGGAATCTATCTCTGTGGTCCCAAACGGAGTAGACTTCGACTATTTCACGCCTTCTCAAGAATCAGAAAAAAAAACTACAGATATCATTTTCACAGGAAACATGGGCTATCTCCCCAATGAAGATGCTGCTCTCCATTTAATAGGGTCTATTATGCCTATGCTTTGGGAGGTGGATCAAACTATAACACTGACTATAGCTGGAGCTACTCCATCTAATGAGCTGCTTTCATTGGCTTCTAATAGAGTCAAAGTCACTGGCTGGGTAAATGATATAAGAAATGAATTTAATGGTGCTAAAATTTTCTTAGCTCCTATGCGCCAGGGAACAGGACTTCAAAACAAGCTATTAGAAGCTATGAGTATGCAGTTGCCATGCATCACTACTCCACTAGCCAACAATGCGCTTAAAGCTATACACAATGAGCATCTACATGTGTACCAAGATGATAAACATCTAGTAACACTAGTAATGCACTTATTAAATAACTCAGAGAGTAGGTCAGTCCTAGGAACCAACGCCCGAAAATTCATACTAGATAACTACTCCTGGCAGAGCGCTAATAAAATTCTTCAAGAGTTAATAACTACACAGTAATTTTACTTGTAGGGGCTGCTGACCAATGGTATTTTTGCTGTAAATATGACTCGATGTATAAGTTTCTTTTAAGACCTCTGTTATTCAAACTACAAGCCGAAAAAGCACACAATGTGACTTTAGGATTGTTGAAAAATGGATTTAAAATCCCAGGAGTAAAATCTATTTTCAAGAGCTTATACGGAGTAAACAACCCTAACTTAGAAAGGGAATTGTTCGGTATAAAATTCCCTAATCCTATAGGACTAGCCGCTGGACTTGACAAAAATGCTGAAGTAGCTGCCGAAATGCATTCATTAGGCTTTGGTTTTATAGAGGTAGGAACCGTCACCCCGAAACCTCAAGATGGAAATCCTCAGCCAAGACTTTTTAGATTAAAAGAAGACACAGGTCTCATTAACAGAATGGGATTTAATAATAAGGGGGTTGAATCCATGGTAGAAAGGCTAAAAAAAATACCTAAAAATGTTATCATAGGAGGAAACATAGGGAAAAATAAACTTACCCCTAATGAGAATGCCGTGGATGACTATGTTATTTGTTTCGAGGCGCTCTTTGATTATGTAAACTACTTTGTGGTAAACGTAAGTAGCCCGAATACCCCTGGGTTAAGAGACCTTCAGGATAAAGAGCCGCTTACCGCTCTTCTTAATGAATTACAGCACTTAAACAACCTTAAAACTACACCTAAACCCATTCTTTTAAAAATAGCTCCAGACCTCACCAACGAGCAATTAGATGATATAGTAGAAATCCTAGCAGTCACTAAAATTTCAGGAGTAATAGCTACTAATACGACTATCAGTCGAGAGAACTTAATCACTTCAGATAGTACTATTTCTGCTATAGGAAATGGAGGATTAAGTGGTAAACCATTAAAAAATAGAAGCACAGAAGTTATAAGATATTTAAAAACCACTTCTAAAAACGCGTTTCCTATAATTGGAGTGGGAGGAATTTGTTCAGCTGAAGATGCACTAGAAAAAATAAAAGCAGGAGCTGATTTAATTCAAGTTTACAGCGGATTCGTCTATGAGGGGCCTGCTATGATTAAGAAAATCTGTCAGGCTCTAGCCAAAGAAAAATAGTTAGCCTTTGAAAGACTAACTGATTTTATCCAACTAAACCTTTCTTCGAGACATATTTTAGTTTCCAATATCATAACCCTATGATAAATAAGCCTAATTACGATTAAGGTCGGTATCTTGAGAGTCTCTAGAAATTTGTACTTCAAAGGCAACCAAACAGAGTCAAAATCAGTCTATATTTAGGGACAACTAACCAACACCTTAAAATGAAACAGCTTTACACCCTGCTTTTAATGCTAATTATTTGTGTTTCGGTATGGGCTCACGATAAAAGACTAGCATTAGAATTCGTAGAAAACCAAAGTCAATGGAATGAAAATGTCCTATTTAGGGCTGGTTTACCAAACGGCGGATCTGTATATCTAGAAGAAAATGGTTTTACCTTTTCATTTTTAGACGCAGAAGAATTCTCAAAGCTTCATGACTTACAATTTGCGACAGTAGAAGAACAAATGGCTTTCTCTGTTCC
>DDEI01000025.1 GCA_002336675.1 Flavobacteriales bacterium UBA1958
TTTATGTGTTTTTAATTTCTAGAGTGGAGCTCTTGATAATTCTAAGTCTGTATAACCCCAACCTTATATTCTCCAGTAGGAGTGTTATTGGCAGCTTCTATTCCCATAGAAATCCATTTACGCGTATCCTTGGGCTCTATGATGGCATCTAGCCACAATCGAGCTGCAGCGTAGTATGGGGAAGTCTGCTCATCGTATCTACCCTTAATTTTTTCATACATCGCTTTCGCGTCTTCCTCAGAAACTTCTTTCCCTTGTTTCTTAAGGGAAGCAGACTCTATCTGCATCAAAACCTTAGCTGCCTGTGAACCACCCATAACTGCCAGTTGACAGGTAGGCCAACCAACGATTAATCTTGGGTCATAAGCCTTTCCGCACATGGCGTAGTTTCCTGCTCCATAAGAGTTTCCTAATATCACTGTGAATTTAGGAACCACAGAATTGCTCATGGCGCTCACTAGTTTAGCACCGTCTTTAATGATTCCACCGTGCTCGCTTTTGGAGCCTACCATAAACCCAGTTACATCTTGAAGAAATACCAGCGGAATATTCTTCTGGTTACATGTCATAATGAATCGAGCCGTCTTATCAGCAGAATCTGAGTAAATCACGCCTCCGAACTGAACACCTTTGGTTTTTGATTTAACTATAGCCCTCTGGTTGGCTACTATTCCAACACTCCATCCGTCTATTCTGGCATACGTGCAGAGAATACTCTGTCCGTAATCTTTTTTGTACTCCGTGAATTTAGAATCATCAACCAGTGATTTTATCAGCAGTCTAGTTTCGTATGGCTTATTTCTTTCTGGAGGTAGAATTCCTGTGATTTCTCTTTCTTTTTCAGATGGGAGAGAAGCCTCTGTTCTGTTGAACCCCGCAGATTTATTATCGTCACCTAATCTAGAAACTAAATCTTTTATCAAGTCTAGGCACTCTTTATCCGTTTCTACTTTAAAATCACATACTCCGCTAATCTCAGTGTGCGTAGAAGCCCCGCCAAGTGTTTCGTTATCTATGTCTTCACCTATAGCAGCTTTTACTAAGTATGAACCGGCCAAAAAGATAGACCCCGTTCCGTTTACTATGATACTCTCGTCGCTCATGATAGGGAGATATGCTCCACCAGCCACGCAAGACCCCATGACTGCTGCTATTTGCGTGATTCCTTGAGCGCTCATTACCGCGTTATTTCTAAATATTCTCCCGAAGTTTTCCTTATCTGGAAAAATTTCATCTTGCATAGGTAGATAAACTCCCGCAGAGTCTACCAAATAGATAATGGGCAGACGGTTTTCCATAGCTATTTCTTGTGCTCTTAGATTTTTTTTCCCCGTAATAGGAAACCACGCTCCGGCCTTTACGGTAGAGTCATTGGCTACTACTATACATTGCTTTTTCTTGATGTAACCAATCTGAACCACCACACCCCCGGCAGGACAGCCGCCATGCTCTTTATACATATCATATCCTGCGAATTCTCCTATTTCCAAAGTCTCAGAACCTTTGTCAAATAAGTATTCAGTTCGCTCTCTTGCCGCCATTTTACCTTTAGCATGAAGTTTTGCTGCTCTTTTTACGCCTCCACCAGAATGGACTTTCTCTAATTTACGGTGTAAATCAGAGACTAGTTGCTTCATTTTGTCCTCGTTATTGTTGTGTTCTAGATTTTGCTCCTTATATTTTGCCATGTGCCTGAGTTTAGACGAATTTTACACTCACAAATATAAAGGTTAGATGACAGGAATTGGTAGTAGAAGTATGCTGTTTGCGATGAGTATCGCAGTGTGTTTTTTAGCGTTGAAATGCGCGCCTGAATCCTCTCTTAATCCTGCGTCTCAAGCTACGGATTTAGCAAAAGATTCGCTGCTGGTAAAGCTTAGATTCGCAGAAAACTTTTCTGTGTATCGCTCCGGAAATGACACGATCATTCAAGTGACTGATGGCACACAAGTGTGGAAGAGTATAGTCTCTAAAGCTGCGGATGAAGGGTCTATTCAAATTCCATTGAAAGATTTGAGTTGTCTCTCTACGAGTCATTTATACTATTTCAGCGAGATAGGCGGGTTGGATAAAGTAAAGGCGGTTTCCTTCGCGGAAAGTCTCCAAGATGAAGAGGTGAAAGCTGCTGTTAAGAATGGTTCTCTTCTAAATCTTACCAGCGGTTCATCAGATTATGATGCAGAATTGGTCTTGGAGCTACAGCCTAGCGTTTTCACTACCTATCCTTTTGGAGATGATGAGTTTGAAAGATTGCAACGCGCGGGAATACAAACACTTCACTTTACAGAATATTTAGAAAAGAATCCATTAGGCCGCGCAGAATGGGTGAAATTAGCCGGGTTCTTGCTGGGTCAAGAAAAAAAAGCTGAAGCCTATTTTTCTCAAATAAAAGAGAGTTACATGCTTATTAAATTGAAAGCATTAACCAAGAAAAGTGAGCGTCCATCAGTTGTCAATGCCAATGGATATGCGAATAAGTGGACTGCTCCAAGCGGAAACAGTCTGGTTGCACATTTCGTTAAAGATGCAGGCGGTCGCTATGTTTTTGAGAATGATATTTCATCAGGAAACCTCAATCTAGATTTCGAGAGAGTGTATGAATTGGCCAATTCCTCTGATTATTGGGCTAGCGTTATATTTAGTGATTCCGTGACCTTAGAGACATTCGTAGGAGAGGAACAGCGCTTGAATGATACGAAAGTAATAAAGGCTGGAAGTATCTTCTATTGTAACGCTCAAGAAAAAGACTATTTCGGAAAAGGGATTCTTCAACCTCACCTTATTTTAGAGGATCTGTACCAAATATTTTATCCCGACTCATCAATTTACGCAGCATATTATTTCGAGCAATTTAAAAAGTGAAGCGCATTGTCATTCATATCGTTTTAATGGTTTTGGCTTTGGTGCTTTTTTACACTGAGATTCGTTTCGGGAGCATAAAAATGACCAACGCTGAATTTTGGGGCAGATTCATAGAAAACGACCCAGTACTCTGGGCGTTTAGATTACCTGCCGCTTTCACTGCGGCATTGGCAGGAGCATGTTTAGGGTTGTCTGGTTGGCTGCTCCAAACTTTATTCAGAAATCCGTTGGCGGGCCCTTCTATTCTAGGAATTACTTCAGGTTCCAGTTTGATGGTAGCATTAGTCTTGCTCGCAGGATTCTCGTTCTCAGGTATTTTAGCGTCATTGGGTTTAGTAGCTGCAGCGCTCATAGGTTCTTTTGGTGTGCTGGTATTGATTTTATTGGTTTCTTCTCGCGTAAAACACTTGGCCACGGTGCTCATATTCGGACTGATGATAGGTTATTTACTTGGAGCTTTTCAATCCATACTCATAGATGCAGCCGGTAAAAACGAGTTGAAAAGCTTCGTAAGTTGGGGGTTAGCCAGTTTTGGTAATTATAGAGATGGGCAGTTGTGGATGCTGTTATGTTCACTTGTGTTAGGTGTTTTCACGGTTTTACAACTCGGTTCTAAGCTTGATTTTTGGCTTCTAGGAGAAGATTACGCTAGAAGTCTAGGCGTGAACGTAAAGTCCTTTAGAATGGCTCTTTTGGCTGTTTGTGGATTTCTGGCTGGGGTGGTGACAGCTTACTGCGGTCCTGTAGCTTTCTTAGGGTTAGCTATGCCGCATGCAGTGCGTATGTTTTACAAAGAGCCTCACCACCTAAAATTCCTGACGGTACTCTTGTTGACAGGCGCTTCCGCAGGAATGCTCTGCGAGCTAATCACCAGAATGCCGTGGAGTTCCTCAGTTCTTCCATTAAACGCAGTCACTTCGTTTTTAGGAGCTCCTGTTGTCATTTGGTTGTTAGTTAAGTCTAGAAAATCTAAAATTAGATTTTGAAATGATTTTAGAATTAAACAATATATCTGTAGGGTATAACAAACCATTAGTTTCTTCAATAAACGCCGAGGTGTTAGAGGGTGAGCTGGTGGTTTTAGTAGGTAAGAATGGAGTAGGGAAAAGTACGCTGTTGAATGCCTTAAAAGGGATTCAAGAACTAAAATCTGGAAAAGTCAGTCTGTATGGGAAGGCAATTGGAGATTACACGGTAGGAGAGTTGAGCCGAAATGTTGCTGTGGTAAACACTGCTAGGCCTGTGCTCAACGGATGGACAGTTCTAGATTTGCTAGAAAGTACTGACAAGTCTACAGGGAAAGAGAAAGATGTAATCACGGAGGCCTTAGCGCTCTGCCAGATAGAAGATTTAAAACGAAAAGAAGTGGACGTTTTAAGTGATGGGGAGTTTCAGAAAGTGATGATAGCCAGGGCTATTTGTCAGCAAACACCATTAATTATTTTGGATGAGCCCACTTCCTTTTTAGATGTTATTTACCGGGAACATATTTTACAGATTTTTAGTGAGCTAAAAGACACTTTTGGAACCACTCTAGTGCTTTCTAGTCATAACTTTGCGCCGCTGTTAAAAATAGCTAATCAAGTGTGGGTAATCAGCCGTGGGGAAATGGAAGTTCTTCAGTCTAATTTTGACTATGATGGAATTATTAAAAGATTAAAATAAAAGTTTAAGTGTTAAGTGTTATTATATTTATAATCATTTTGTTAGGTCTTATTTATTTGCTTGAATGGTATTCCCTTAAAGCAATGAAGAGAGTTTTTAAGACGAAGTTCAGAAGGTGGATGGTTTACGCTTGGATTTCGCCATCGATTTTGATGATTTTATTCTTGGTTGTGTTCTTCGTTGTCCGCTCGGAATATCCAAAAGGCGTGAGTAATAAAGTGGCCTACATAATCTCTGGAATTTCCTTCACAGCCCTGGCTACGAAAGCTACTATCTTTCTGTTTCATTTCTTAGATGATATTAAAAACTTCTTTCTGTGGACTTGGGATAAAGTCTTTCACCCAAAAGACACGAATACTGAAGGCGGAAGAATCACTCGAGGGAGCTTTTTAACTCAAATGGGTGTAGGATTGAGTGCAGTCACTTTTGGGTCGTTTGCTTACGGAGTCAGTCGAGGTAAATATGCCTATACAGTGGTGGAGCAAACACTTAAATTTAAGAATTTACCTATTGAGTTCAATGGGTTAAAAATCATACAGATATCTGACCTACATTTGGGTTCTTTTTTAGAAGATGCAGAGCCGGTGCAGCATGGTTTTGATTTGATAAATGAACTCAATGCAGATTACATTTTCTTCACCGGAGATTTGGTGAATAGTGTGGCAGATGAGGCGGAATACTGGATTCCGTTTTTAAAAGGATTGAAAGCCAAAAGAGGCAAATTCTCTATTTTAGGAAATCATGATTATGGTGATTATGCTTTTGAAGAAGGTTCACAAGGGTTGATTGATAATATGGATCAACTGAAGAGAATTCATGCAGATATGGGTTTTGATCTATTATTAAACGAGAACAGAAAGCTAGAAAATGACGGTAAAACCATAGATTTAATAGGAGTAGAGAACTGGGGTAAAGTCCTTAGGTTCCCGAGAAAAGGTGATTACGAATTGGCTTCGGAAGGACTTAATCCGGAAGATTTTAACATTCTACTTTCTCATGACCCTACGCATTGGGAAGAGAAAATCATGAACCATAAAGAGGTGAACCTCACGATGAGCGGTCATACGCACGGTTTTCAATTAGGAGTAGGGTTAGGAGATTACAAGTGGAGCCCGGCTAGCTTGAGCTATGAAAGATGGAAAGGGCTTTACCAAGAAAATGGAAAATACCTATACGTTAATCCTGGTTTTGGATTTTTAGGTTTTCCGGGGAGGGTGAATATGGCACCGGAGATCACTGTTTTTGAGTTGAATAAAGCTTAATAGGGATTCTAATCAATCAATTTTTTATCTTGGAAGGTTAATGTTTAATGCGGGATTTAAATTCTAGTTTTTCTAAAGTCTTATGAAGAAGGATCTTCAATTATCAATTATTTGCACTGAGCTAAGTCGAAGCGTGAGTTAAGGCTTCCTTAATCGTCATGACTTGCTTGATCACAGAGTTTGTTTCATCATTTAAAATCACCCAATCAGCATAATATTCTCTTTCCTTATCTGAGAGTTGTTTATCCATTCTGGCTTTTACTTCAGTTTCAGAAACACCATCTCGCGCCATTACACGAGCTATTCTGAGACTTTCAGGTGCTGATACGGTAAGAATAACATTACAGCTCTTATATGCTCCAGATTCGATTAAGACGGCTGCCTCTTTGAAAACGAGATTAGAATCTTGTTCTTCTAACCAGTTTTGAAAGTGCACTCCTACAGCAGGATGGATGAGTTGGTTTAATTTTTCGAGAAGTATTTTGTTGGAGAAAGCTTTGGAGGCTAGTACAGCTTTGTTTAATGCATTCCCAGAGTAAATACCTTCTCCGAATATAGAGATAACTTCCTTTTTTATTTCAGGGGTTATATAGAGTCTTTTAGCTTCTTTATCTGAGTTGTAGGAAGGATATCCTAAACTAGAGAATAATTCAGAAACAAGACTTTTTCCAGATCCTATTCCGCCAGTTATTCCTATAATTTTTTTTTGATTCACTTTGTAAAGATATAACAAAGCTATGGCTCTTATTTATTTATGATTTTGTAAGGTAGCCAACTTTATCCGAATACAAATCAAGAGGTCATTATGAAGATTGTTCTAAAGAGTGTTAGCATTTTTGTTGTTAGATGTTCCTAAAATGTTGATAAAGACAGTCTTTTTTTAACGTTGCAATGGGCCTGATTTATTCCCTTTGTAAAAACCAAAAAAAATAGCAATGAGTCATAAAATAGCACCCTCAATTCTTGCCGCAGATTTCTTAAACCTAAGTAAGGATGTTCAGATGGTAAATGATAGCCAAGCAGATTGGTTTCATTTAGACATAATGGATGGATTGTTTGTTCCTAATATATCTTTCGGAATGCCGGTTGTGGGGGCTATAGCTAAAGAGGCTAAAAAAACATTAGATGTTCATTTAATGATACAGCAGCCAGATAGATATGTGCAAGTTTATGCAGACCTCGGAGCGGACTATTACACCTATCATATAGAAGCTGAAAATCATGGGCATAGGATCATCCAGTCTATTCATAACTCTGGAATGAAGGCTGGTGTAGCTTTAAACCCGCATACATCAATTTCTTCCATTGAAGAAATTATTCAAGATTTAGATTTAGTTTGTGTTATGAGTGTAAATCCTGGTTTTGGTGGCCAAAATTTCATAGAAAACACCTACGAAAAAGTGAGCCGATTAAAAGAGTTGATTCTCAGAAAAAATAGTTCTGCTCTAATCGAGATTGATGGCGGAGTAAATCTAGAGAATTACAAAAAACTTTTAAATCATGGTGCAGATGTTTTAGTAGCAGGGTCTAGTGTGTTTAAGTCTGACAACCCGACAAAAACAATTTCTGAATTAAAAAATTAGTATTTCGATATCTAATTAGTTGTCGACAACGTCTCTAAAATAGAGCAAAGCTTCCCGGTAAACTCATCCACATTCTCCTTTGAGAAGCATAAAGGAGCTTTCATTTTCAATACATTATCGAAAGGGCCATCTGTACTAGTCAGTACGAAATGTTCTTTCATTTTGTTTTTTATGTTCTGGGCAAGTTCTGTTGCGGGAGAGTGGTCATCGTTTAAGAATTCGACTCCTATAAAAATTCCGTGTCCGCGCACATCTGCCATTACAGAGAATCTGCGTTGCAATGCTAGTAATTCATCTCTCCAGTAATTTCCTACCTCCAAAGCATTTTTCTGAAGACTGTCTGCGTTTAGAATGTCCAACATTTTTTCTCCTATGGCGCATGATATAGGGTTACCTCCAAAGGAACTAAAGAACTCCATTCCTTTATCAAATTGAGCCGATAAATCTGCTCTGGTGATTACACCGCCTATAGGATGCCCGTTACCCATCGGCTTTCCTAAAATGACTAGATCTGGAACGATACCGTGCAGTTCAAATCCCCAAAAATGACTCCCCAATCTACCAAAACCAGTTTGGACTTCATCTATGATTAGGAGGATTTCATGCTTTTCTAAAAACGGTTTTAGCTCTGCTAAATAATCCTTAGCTAAGGGCACTTGACCACCACACCCAGAAATAGGTTCTGCTATAAATGCCGCAGGTTTTTCACGCAGTGCTATGTGCTTCTCCAAAATGGAAATAGCTTCTAGGGCATAGTCTTCTCCTTTGGAATGTGCACCTCTAAATTCTTTGGGGAGAGGAAGCTTTATGACATTGTCTGGTTTTCCTTTTCCTCCCTTTCCATCAAATTTATAAGAGCTAGCATCTATTCCCAGTAAGGTGTTTCCATGATACCCGTGCTCCAGCACTGCTATAAAATCTCTCTTTGTAATAGTCTTAGCCATCCTTATGGCTAGGTCACTGGCAGCACTTCCAGAATTAACCAAAAGAACCTTGTCTAGTTGCTTTGGAAATTTAGCCAGCAGCTTCTCTGAGTAGGAGGTGTATTCGTTATATAAATAACGAGTGTTAGTATTTAGTGTTCGTGCTTTTTCAGAAATCACCTTAGCTATTTCTGGATGGCAGTGTCCTAAGTGAGGAATGTTATTATAAGCATCCAGATAAGTGTTTCCTGAGGTGTCAAACATGTATTGAAATGCGGCAGATGACATATGAATCGGTTCCGAATAGCTCAGGCTTAATGAGCCACTAGCTACTTTTCCTCTTTTTGTAAGTTGTGTCTCGGAATCTGGAGGGTCTATGTGAAATCCGCATACTTTTAGAAAAGTATTTTTCACTAATATAGGATTGGTTCGTATCCAAAATCTGAGAGTTTTCCAGGCAGGTTTCTCGTTTTGTAAGATATATTCTGTATCGCCATTCTCAGCTTTGGCTTCTGCGGAGTTCAAGACACTTATGCATAATCTAGAAGCTATGAGTTGGTAAAGGAGTTCTATTTCTTGGCGTTGCAATGCATTTTCACCAACATAGCCTCTCAAAACTGATGAAGCAGATTCCAGCCAATTATTTGGATTTAACAGGATAACATAAGTAAGCGCAATAGCCACTTCGTTTATCAATGGGCTGTGACAAATATCTCCAAAATCGATAAGTCCAGTCATCGAATTTTCATCCACTAAAACATTGTTTTCATTTAGGTCTCCATGAATGATTTGCGAGCGAAGTGAATCTTGGATAGGAGTGATATACATCTGATGAGCATCCATAAAATAGGAAACGATATTTCTGTCAAATGGATTTTCTATGAATTTTAGTTTAGGTTCATTTAATAGTGTGTGTTGTAAATCCCATTTGGATTTTCTAGCCTTGATAGCAGAATTACTCAGAGAAAATTGAGCCATGTTTAGGGCAGCTATTTTCTGTCCTAGATCCACTAAGAGCTTAGAGGTATGAGGGACTTCATGCAGAAATTTACCCTCTAGAAAAGAACTCAGCCGAATAAACGAGCCATCCTCTAGAACTTTCAATTTACTTTTCTGAAGCGGAAGGTCT
>DDEI01000020.1 GCA_002336675.1 Flavobacteriales bacterium UBA1958
CCAGAAAGTATAATTAAGACCCCGAGTAATTCATTCAATAAATTATTATTTAATGAGGAAATTGGATTATCACTCAAAAGGAATTTGATTTTAATATCTAAGAATCCAGGAGAAAAGTCTGTTATAATAACCCAAATTCCAAAAATAATGGAGGGAATCAATACCATTAATCCTATTTTTTTATACTGATGTGGAAATAAATAATTCATGACATAAACGTTTTTAATTTGAATCAAAAGTAACTCTTTTTTTACATAATGTAAAAATAACTTTACTTTTAGTAAAAAATACTATTCAATATAGTAGTAAATACAAATTGTATTCGTTTGAAAATCCTTCTTTCGAACATACCCGTATCTTTGTGGCCAGATACAGATTTATAGCTACACAGCCATGCAGTTCGAATTAACTAAAGAATTCATATCTATTTTACAGGAGTTCATAGAGAACGGTCTAGATAATTCTATCCAGGAAGCTCTTCATGGGCTTCACCCTGCAGATATTTCTGATGTGATGGAAGAGTTAAAGCCTGATGAGGCTACTTACCTTTATAAACTATTAGAGAACGAGGAGGCGGCGGATGTACTGATCGAACTAGAAGATGATGAATTATCCAAGCTTTTATCTGTTCTAACCTCTAAGGAAATCGCTGAAATAATAGATGAAAATGTAGACTCAGATGACGCCGCAGATGTAATACATCTCTTACCTCAGCAAAAACAAGAAGAGGTAATTTCTAAAATTTCAGATGAATCCCAAGCTAGTGACATCATAGCTCTACTCCAGTTCGAAGAAGGTACAGCTGGTGCTATTATGGCAAAAGAGCTAGTGGCTGTTAACATTAACTGGACAGTAGGCCAGGCTATTCGCGAAATGCGAAAACAGGCAGATGATTTAGAGAACGTATACACCATATACGTCATAGATGACAAAGGAATTCTCAAAGGAAGGTTAAGCTTAAAACAACTACTCTTTTCTGCTACGAGTACCAAAACTACTATAAGAGAGATCTATACTGATGAGGATTTACGAAGTGTAGAATCTGATGAGGATGTAGAAGAAGTAGCTGATGTGATGCAGAAATACGATTTAATAGTGATACCTGTAATCACCTCAAATAATCTTTTAATAGGTAGGATTACCATAGACGATGTGGTAGACGTCATTAAAGATGAAGCTGAAAGAGATTACCAAATGGCAAGTGGAATATCAGAACCTGTAGATTCGGAGGATCGAATTCAACAGATTTTAAGAGCCCGGTTTCCTTGGTTATTAATAGGTCTTATAGGTGGTATATTCGGAGCTTTGGTCATAAATATCTTTGAGCATGACATAAAAATATATCCAGAAATGGCCTTCTTCATTCCCCTGATAGCTGCAATGGGAGGAAATGTGGGCGTGCAGTCATCGGCTATTATAGTGCAAGGACTTGCCAACAAGTCTATAGGACTATCCAGCACTGGTCAAAAATTACTGAAAGAGCTCGGAGTGGCGACCCTAAATGGTATCATATTAGCACTTGTCATTCTAGCATTCAACTTGCGTTTTGGAGACTCTCTAGCACTGAGTTATACGGTTAGTATTGCCTTGTTTTGTGTGATAATATTTGCCAGCTTATTCGGCACACTTACCCCACTTGTCTTAGATAAGGTTAACATAGACCCCGCATTAGCCACTGGTCCATTTATAACCACAGCAAATGATATCGTAGGTCTATTTATATACTTCATTATAGGTCGAATGATGTATCTCTATTTCGAAGAGCCTGAGGCTTGTAATACTATTATCGAGCTAGTTACTTAATGAATGTACATTTCATAGACACAGTACATGAGCTACTTTGGGATACTTTATCTGCTAAAGGATTTACATGTTTAGATAGGACTAAAGTAGCTAAACATGATTTTTTTAAGTCTGCGGAACAATGCACAGGAATAGTCATAAGAAGTAGGTTCAAACTCTACGAACAGGAACTTTCCCAACTTCCAAATCTAAAATTTATCGCCCGCTCTGGTGCTGGGTTAGAGAATATTGACCTGGACTATTGCTTAGCTAATAACATAAAAGTCTATAGCTCTCCGGAGGGAAATATGACTGCTGTGGCTGAGCATGCCATAGGAATGATTCTGTCACTATTTAATCATTTAAAGAGAGGAGATACGGAAGTGAAGTCCGCGGAATGGAATAGGGAGCTCAACAGAGGCTTGGAACTTTCCGGAAAAACCATAGGGATAATAGGATACGGTAACATGGGTTCTGCTTTTGCTAAGCGATTAAGGGGTTTTGACTGTGACGTAATCGCTTATGATAAATACAGAAAGGGGTTTCAAACTAAAATTGTAAAGGAAGTCACCTTAGCAGAACTGCAGGAAAAGGCAGATATAATAAGCCTTCATATTCCTATTTCTGAAGAAACAAACTATTACGTATCCTCTGCTTTCATAAAAGAATTCAAAAAGCCGTTTTTCCTTATCAATACAGCCAGAGGAAACCACGTAAAAATTTCTGATCTACTAACTGCCTTAGACAATAGAAGAATATTAGGCGCATGTTTGGATGTACTTGAATATGAAAAATTCAATTTTGAACAAATTGATTCAGATGAACTTCCCAATGAATGGAGCGACCTTATTAGAAGAGAAAATGTACTCCTTAGCCCTCACGTTGCAGGTTGGACTAAAGAGTCATATCGAAAACTCTCCTTCTATTTAGCTGAAAAAATTATATCTGACTGGTGCTAAAAAAAGCCCAACTAAAAGTTGAGCTATTTAAAGTATTACCCTATAAGTTAGTGATTAATTATTTCCACTTACTTTAACATCTTCTGTACTCTGGTACATAATTTTTAATGCTGAAGATTGTCTTAATTCTTGTTTTATGGCTGAAATTCTTCCCATCTTAGTCTCTTTATCTACATTAAGCACCCAAGTCATCTTCTTTCTGTCTTCCTCGTCTTTAGAGTTCTTCGTATCCTCAACCCACTGACGAATATCTGCAACTTCTGCGATATCATCATTTAATTGAAGGACTGGATCAGAACCTCTTTTTTTATCTACAGGAGGTCCTACACTTAAGAATGCAGCTCTAGTTTTATTTTTTATTTTCTCTACTTCTGTAGCCTTTGGTAATTTAATTTCTACCAATGGGTCTTTATCTCTCATCACGGTAGCTACCATGAAGAAGAAAAGAAGCATGAACACGATATCAGGCAGGGAAGCTGTCGACACAGGTGTTACTGACTTTTTCTTTTTATTTGTAAATTTTGCCATACTATTCTTTTTAACCTCCGAAACCTTTTACATCTAATGGTTCTGCCTCAGAAATACGCTGAGGATAAACTTCTCTTATCGCTAGGATTTTCTTTTTATCCTCTTCATCGTTCTCATCAAGCTGATTAAATAACACTCCGAATTTAGCTAAACAAATCTCATCTCTCAACTCTCTAATAGCAGCCTCTAATTCATTATTTACAAGCACATAGGTCTCATAATCTGTACTATTATCATTTTGAACTGAAATTAGAGCTGAACTAGGTAGTGGTGCATATTTTCCAAAAAACTCGAAAGCGTACTGCTCAGCACGCGATGAATTTAAACTGCTATTCGCTGTTTTTAAATCCTTTTCGATCGCCTTAACCTTGAGAACATCTGAAGTCGCCTCCAACTCTGTTTCCAATTGAGTAATGAGCACCTCAAATGAACGAACTACACCATTTAGACTATCCCTATTTATAGGTTCTCTTATAGGGAAATCTTCTTTAGCAGGACCTAATGGTCTTAGAACGTTATCTCCATTGGACAGTAAAAATTCTTTAGCACCTGCTTTGAGGTCTTTGACATTCATTACCTTCTCTTCCACAAGCAAGTCATTATTGAAGTTTACTAAAACCTCATAAACATTTCTGGCGATTACAGGAGGCGGAACAAATTCTGGAGGTAATGGTGGAGGAAGTAGCCTTTTCATACCGCTATCAGAGTTCATAGTAGTCACTACTAGAAAAAATACTAATAAAAGGAAGGCTATATCAGCCATGGAGCCCGCATTAATTTCAGCTAATTCTCTTCTTGCCATTTTATTTATTTTACAATTTTAGAAACTTCAGCCACCACTGCTACTATCACAGCTATGGCCACTAAGATGTAAACAGCATATATTCCACCTTCCGAAAATGTTAACCAAAAATCTGTGAGTCCATTATACTGAAGGTCGGCATCTAGAAACTTTCCACCTCTAATGTTTCTGTAATCCAAAATATCCGTTTTCGACATAAATCCAAAAGAAACAGCAAGGATTACTACAAAGGCAATTAAACCAATTAATCCCCCTTTATTCTTTCCAATTTTAGTGATGAATTGGAATAATCCGAATAATACAGCCACTACTGTACAGATAACAAGACCTGCCAAACTCATCCAATAGCTACCATCTAAAAAAGGTAAAATATCAGACTCGTTTTCGAGCTTAGTATCCCATTTAAACATAATCAGTGCAGCCAAAATCACCCCAACGATAGCGAAGGTAAATTTCACAACATTAGCACCGACATTAATTCCTTTTGCTGCTTCCATTATGCTTTATTTTGAAGTTGATGCTTATAAATCATATCGACCATTTCGATAGAACTATCTTCCATGTCTAATACAATACCGTCAATTTTAGAAAGGATATAATTATAAAACACTTGAAGAATAATGGCCACTATAAGTCCAGAAACTGTAGTAATAAGGGCTACTTTAATTCCGTCAGCTACAATAGCTGGCGCGATATTATTTGCTTTTGCTATGGCATCGAAGGCACCAATCATACCGATTACTGTACCCATGAATCCAAGCATCGGTGCTAGTGCAATAAATAAAGAAATCCATGAAAGACCTTTCTCTAATAATCCCATTTGAACACCGCCATACTGTTCAATCGCCTTTTCTACTTGATCTATGTTTCCATGACTTCTGTCAAGAGCTTGATAAAATATAGAAGCTACAGGTCCACTCGTATTTCTAGTTACTTCTTTGGCTGCGTCCAACCCACCTTCATCTAATGCTGCTCCAATTTTATCCAGAAGTTTTCTAGTATTGGTAGTAGCCATGTTTAAATAAATAATTCTTTCTATACATAGAGCTAATCCTAAAATCAAACAAATAAGTACGAAAGACATGAAGAATGGTCCACCATCTATAAATGTATCTAATACACTCTGATGTAAACTTGTGATTTCTTGAGCGTTTGCTTCTGCTCCGTCTCCTTGCATAAATGCCTTAGAGGTAAAGCCCAGGATTCCAAATCCTACTAGGGTAACTACTGATAACAGCTTTTTCATTGTTAATTTTTTTGTTTGACTACTATTTCTATATTTTATTTTACTTTTTTACACTTAAGTTTAGATTTATGGCGGAGAGAGGGGGATTCGAACCCCCGTTACCCTTTCGAGTAAACACGCTTTCCAAGCGTGCGCCTTAAGCCACTCGGCCACCTCTCCAATTTCTCGTAAATCGGGAGCCAAAATACAAAAAATTAGTCTAGACAAACAAAACACATTTATCTAAAAATACACGTGTGAAAACATCGCTTTCACATTGATAACTCTCCGGCATAATCAATTTGGAATTCTCTAGCAAATCCTTCTGCACTTAATTTCTTGCCCAGTAAATGCATGACCTTCACTACGACAGCTTCGAAAGTCATATCTTCAGCAGACAATACTCCAATTTTCGACAGCTTCAATCCAGAGGCGTATGTTTTCTGATCCACATTTCCTTTTCGACATTGACTCACGTTTATAAAGCATTTACCTTCATCAACCTTTCCTTTTATAAGGTCTACCAGATCATTTCTCATCGGAATATTTCCACTTCCGAAGGTTTCGAGAATAAAAACTTTTACTTCTGGCTGATTCAGGGCGTATTCAAGTTGAGCAGTTTTTAAGCCTGGGAAAAATTTAATGACAGAAATAGTATCGTCCCATTCATAATGTATGGCTAATTTTTCATCATCTAGTTTGCGCTGCAACGCCCCGTAATTCCAATTAATATTCACTCCAGCTTCTGCGAGAGGTGGATAGTTAGGACTTATGATGGCATCGAAATGCTCAGTACTAAATTTATGACATCTATTCCCTCTGTATAAACTGTACTCAAAATATATAGCTACTTCCTGCAGTATTAAAGAGCCTTTATCATCTTTTAAACTTGCTATTTCGATACTAGAGATAAGGTTCTCTCTACCATCTGTTCGCAGCATCCCCATAGGCAGTTGGCTCCCTGTAATGACTATTGGTTTCGTCAAATTCTCGAGCATCATGCTTAATGCGGAGGCAGTATAAGCCATGGTATCTGTCCCATGCAGAATTACAAACCCATCAAACAAGTCATAATTTATCTCTATTACTTTCGCTATATCATTCCAAAATTCAAAATCGGCTTCTGAACTATCTACTGGGTTAAGAAATGAATAAGTGCTCAATGCACATTCCAATCTACTTAACTCTGGGATGTGTTTTACCAAATTCTCTAAAGAAAGTGGCATTAAACTTCCGTCATTTGAATTCACCTCCATACCTATAGTTCCTCCGGTATAGATCAATAATATTTTTGATTTTATTTCTTCCATTTGATATTAAAACTTATACAGCTTCATTGCATTTTTAGTAGTGATTTTACTTATTTCTTCTATTGTGTTACCTGTTACTTCAGCTAATTTGTTAGCTATGTGATGTAAATAAGAACTCTCATTTCTTTTACCTCGATTTGGATGAGGGGATAAATAAGGTGAATCGGTCTCCAAAACTAAATGGCATAAATCTATATTCATAATGGTGGAGGCTAAACCTGAGTTTTTAAAGGTGATTACGCCACCTACTCCAAGGCTAAATCCGCCATAAGCTATTATATGCTCGGCTTGTTCCTGGCTTCCGGTGAAACAATGAAAAACACCTGTTAATTTCTCATCATTTAGTTCATCAAAGATCTCAAACAACTCTTCATAACTATCTCTAGCATGAATGATTATCGGGAGGTCTAGTTCCTTTGCCCAGCCAATTTGAATTTTCAAGGATTCTATTTGTAAAGGAAGGCTTTCTTTATCCCAGTATAAATCCAAACCAGTCTCTCCAATAGCATAAAATTTATGTTTTGAAATAAGAGCTTTCATATTGGTCAAGACTGTTTTATAATCTTCCTTTACATCACAAGGATGCAAACCTATTGTAGGAAAACAATTCTTTGGAAAAGCGGCCGCTAAGTCTAGCATTGGAGTAATGCTTTCCATATCGATATTCGGTAAAAACATTTTACTCACACCGGATTCAATGGCTCTTTTTACCGCTGCTTCATTATCTCCTTCAAACTTTGATGAGAAAAGATGTGTATGCGTATCTATGAAATCCATAGAACAAAGGTAATTTGATAATTCATTTTCCTTTCATGTTATTCCGAAAAGAAATATTCATATCCAAAATTGATAGTACTTTTGACAAATCAAAAAAATTCTCATTATACGACTTAGTTCTATGGGTGATGTTATTCTCACATCTCCAATAGTTAGAACTGTCCGCAATCAGTTGAACTGTAAAATTCACTTCCTTATAAAGGACTCTTTTAGAGAATTAGTGAAACACTCCCCTTATGTTCATTCAGTTCATACGCTAAATGAAAGTCTAGGGAGTACTATTTCAGAATTAGAGAAGGAGAATTTCGACTTAATAATAGACCTCCAAAAGAATAGAAAAAGCAAGAAAATAGCCAAAGAATTAAAGACAGAGGCACTTACTTTCAATAAATTGAATGTGAAGAAATGGTTATTAGTTCAATCTGGGATAAACCTTCTTCCGAAGTCACACCTCATAGATAGATATTTCGATTCTTTAAAAGGCCTCGGAATAAAAAATGATTTACTGGGAAACGAACTATTTATTCCATCATCGATCAGCGTGTCGACAGACAAACTAGCTCTTCCGAAAAAATACATTGCCTTAGGTATAGGTGCTCAGCACACAGGTAAATGTTTAAGTGAAGAGCAATTATTACACATCATAAAAAATACGAGCCTTCCAATAGTTCTTTTAGGAGGGGAAAGAGAATTAGAACTCTCTAAAAAACTAAGCAAATCCTCGAATGATACTGTCTGGAACTTAACTGCTAAAAGCTCTTTACTCGAAACCGCAGAGGTGATTAAAAGGTCAACTATCACCATAAGCGGAGATACAGGTGCAATGCATATGGCATCAGCATTTAAAGTTCCTCAAATTTCAATTTGGGGTTGTACTTCACCTGAGTTAGGTATGTTCCCTTATCAGGGGCATGCTCATTCTGTAATTATAGAACCCCTTGAACATTTCAAAAGACCATGTGCTAAGCTTGGGAACAGCTGCAAGTACGCGCCAAATTGGTGTATTCAATCAATAAACCCCTCTCGAATCACAGAAGAAATAGAACTAATCCTTAAAAAAGAGTGCTTTTAATTCTGTGGCATCCTGTGGATTCATCTTTCCTGCAAGTATTAATGATAACTGCTTTCTTCGAAGTGCTCCAGCAAACCTTGATTTTTCCTCATCTGACCCTGCTATCAAATGCGGGACTTGAATTGGAGAACCTACTTGATCCACGGCCACAAAGGTATATATCGCCTCATTGCATTGTATTTTTTCTCCAGTAGTATGGTGCTCCACCCAAACATTCATAAACACTTCCATAGAGCTCGAAAATGCTCTGCTAACTTTAGCCTCAATAGTAACGATGTCACCTAGCTTTATCGGTTGATTAAATGAAACATTATTCACAGCAGCTGTCACCACTACTCTTCTACAATGTCTGTGCGCTGAAATAGCAGAGGTAATATCCATCCAATGCAAAAGCTTACCTCCCATCAGGTTCCCTAGAGTATTAGTATCATTTGGTAGCACGAGGTGCGTCCCCATGGCTAGGGTTTCTATTGCTTTTTTTGAGGATTTCATAATTATAAATTCTACTTGCAAACTTACCTTATTAGACATAAATACCTCAAGAAAAAAATCCATAAAAAAAAACGCATCAGCATAAACTGAGGAGTTTTAAATATGTCAGTTAGTAAATGAACTATTTAGCCACTACTACTCTTTGGAATCTAGATCCGTTATTTCCAGTTAATCTAACCATATAAACTCCACTTTCTATTCCTGCTGTCTCAAACATCTGCTGGTAAGTTACACCTGCTTCTGCTGACCCTGAGAAAATGGTCTGAACTAAACTTCCATTTATATCTAATATATCTAATGTAACATGACATGTATTAGCCTCTCCATAGTTAATCTGAGATTTATAAATAACTGGATTAGGGAAGATATTGCCGATGAATAAACCTTCATCTAATAAATCAAATGAAACTTCTGTATCTAATCCTGAAAACTCGGAAGATGGGTATGACAATCCTAAGCCTTCATTTTCATTCCAAATATATTCGTGTGGAATATTGTTAGCAGCAGGATCTGGTAAATTCTCAAGGATTAAAGGACTAAAATTAAAACTAAATTCACCATCCGTAGTAAATTGACCTATCAACACCGAGTTATTAACACCTGTCCCATAACCATTTAGGCTAGAAGATTGATTAAACCCCCCATTAAGTGCAACCCAAGCCCCACCAGTAAATGTATTAATCTCTATATTACCTCCGGCTGTAAACTGCGGAATCCAATTTGCAGCTGGGTCAGGGATAGAAGTAGTAGCACCATTTCCTGCAATTTCTCCTAGAGGATTTTCAGAAGTAATAGGCGTTCCAAGTTTAGTGTCAGAAATCTGTCCTATGGTAACTCCAGAGCTGTACCTTAAATCTTCAAGACCAAAGTTTTCTATCAATAAGGAGTTAATTCCAGAAAGAAGCTCTGAAAAATGAGCATCTGACCTGTAAAAATTAGTAGAAGTAGAAAAATTCAACGGATATTCAACATTACCACTAATACTAGTGACAAAGTCTGTCCCGCTTACTGTATTGACAAATACACGATAAGTAGTCTGACCAGTAAGCGAGGGTATTGAACCGTCATGAGAAATTTGATCTACGGAGACATTCGTCAACTGCCCGTGAGATAAGCCACACCATAAGAGGCAGACCAAGGTACTTGGTAAAAGTTTTTGCATGACAGTTTATAATTTTATCTCAACTTTTGAATTAAAGCCAATTACAAAGATATAAAAAAATGCAATAAATAATTCCGACTACTTTTTACATCCATTAAAAAAAATGATTCGTCGATTAAATTCATTATTTCATCGAATTAATCAAAAACATCAGGAAATAAAATTGAAGAAGAAATATTTTTTTACAAAAAAATCAAGCTATACAAAGAAATAGAATCAATTATATTATATTTGCGCCCCGATTTGGTGCTATAGCTCAGTTGGTAGAGCAACGGACTGAAAATCCGTGTGTCCCTGGTTCAAATCCAGGTAGCACCACAAAAAAACGCCTCAATGTGAGGCGTTTTTTTTTGAATACTAATTCTTAATAAGATGCTAAGTCTTCATTCAAAACAGAAGGTTATTCCTTAAATTTGACACTTGATGAATTTTAAGGCAACAGAAATAGCTCATCTAATTAATGGTGTAATACTAGGAAATGAAAACGTCCATGTAGATGGATTTAATGGAATAGAACTCGCTCAAGAAGGTGATATCACCTTCTGCGATAATGATAAATTCCTAGAAAAAGCAATACATTGCAATGCAAGTATCATAATCGTTTCTCAAAAAATAGATGCTACTCTATTCAATCTTTCAAAACATAGCTTAATCATAGTAGACAACCCACGGATGGGATTGGCGATCTTATTGTGGCATTATAAAAAGAGCACTAATCCCTATAGCGGAATTTCTGAACACGCACAAATTTCTGAATCTTCCACGGTCAGCGACTCCTCTTATATTGGTTCCGCTGTAATCGGAGAACATTCTCTAATCGGGGAAGACTGCGAAATTCATGATGGAGTAGTAATAGGCCGTTCTATAAAAATAGGAAAGAACTGTGTTTTTCACTCAGGAGTGAGAATACTCGATGATTGCATAATAGGTGATGACGTGACAATTCAGGCTAATGCTATAATAGGCAGTGATGGATTTGGGTTTGTCCCAAATTCTTCTAATTCATTCATGAAAATTCCACATATAGGTAATGTAATATTGGAAGATCATGTAGAGATAGGAGCGGGAACCTGTATAGATCGAGGAACCATGGGCTCTACTATAATTAGAAAAGGAGTCAAACTAGACAACTTAATCCAAGTCGCTCATAATGTAGAAATCGGTGAAAACACCGTTATCGCCGCTCAAACGGGAATAGCTGGTTCAACTAAAATTGGCAAAAACTGTATGATAGGCGGACAGGTGGGTATAGGAGGGCATATCTCTATAGCAGACGGTGTTAAAATAGCAGGCCAAAGCGGAGTGGGAAATAGCATTACAGAAGAAAATATGATTATTCAAGGTTCTCCATCCCTTAAAATAAAAGATTATAAAATGTCATACATTGGATTTAAGAAACTCCCAGAGATTATGAAAGAACTTCATAATCTTAAGAAAGAAATAATTGAATTAAAATCAAAGAACTAAATTGGTAAAGCAAAGAACCTTGTCAGCACCTGTGAAACTATCAGGAATAGGACTTCATACAGGAGCAATTTGTGAGATAGAACTTTGTCCCGCACCTGAAAATCATTGGTATAAATTTCAGCGAATCGATCTAGAAAACGAGCCTATCATAGAGGCATCTGCCCTAAATGTAAGTACCACAAGAAGGGGCACTACACTAGCAAAAAATGGGGCTGAAGTAAATACTGTGGAACATCTATTAGCCGCACTTTACGCTTCAGAAGTAGATAATGTCCTTATCAAAATAAATGGCCCAGAAATTCCTATTCTTGACGGAAGCGCTAAACCTTTCATAGAAGCTGTAGAGACTGCAGGAATTACAGAACAGTTAGCAGAAAGAAACTTCATAAATATAGAAGAGACTATTCCTTTTGAAATAATTGAAATAGAAGCGGAGTTTTTAGCTGTACCAACTCTCGGAGATGAATACCGGATAACAGTTATGGTAGATTACAAATCTCCTGTACTAGGAACTCAACATGCTAGTATGTATAAGCTTGAGGATTTCAAAACTGAAATTAGCGGTTGCAGGACTTTTGTCTTTTTAAAAGAAGTATCCGCATTGGCTCAAGCTGGATTAATAAAGGGAGGGGATTTAGACAATGCCCTGGTATTAGTAGAAAAAGAGTATACTCAAGGTGAAATAAAAGCTATTTTAGAATTGTTGGGCAAACCTGACTTAGAGGTTAAAGTTGAGGTCGGTTATTTAAATTCTTCTAAACCCATTTTTCAAAACGAGCCTGCAAGACACAAGCTACTCGACATAGTCGGTGATTTAGCTCTTACTGGAAAGTTTATTAAAGGACATATTTTAGCCGCTAGACCCGGGCATCATTCAAATGTTGAATTTGCTAAAAAGCTCATAGAATATGATAGGTCGAAGAGAGGTCGGTTCGATATTGACCTAACGAAAAAACCTTTGTATGACATCAACCAAATTACAAAGATGCTACCTCATCGGTATCCGTTTTTATTAGTAGATAAAATAATGGAAATGGATGAAAAAGAAATCATAGGTGTGAAGAACATCACCATGAATGAGCCTTTTTTTACTGGTCACTTTCCTGAAAACCCTGTAATGCCTGGTGTGCTTCAGCTAGAGGCTATGGCTCAGGTAGGAGGGATATTCGCATTAAGTTCATTAGATGATCCTGAAAAATACAGCACCTACTTCTTAAAAATAGATAATGTAAAGTTTAAACAAAAGGTCTTACCTGGCGACACCATAGTTTTTAGGCTTAAACTAGATTCACCTATAAGAAGAGGACTTGTTAATATGACCGGTGTAGCTTATGTTAACGGAAAACCGGTGAGTGAAGCATCTATGCTAGCACAAATAGTCAAAGACAAATAAAATATAGCCATATCATGAATAGTATTCATTCAAATGCGCAGATAGGAGAGGGAACTACAGTAGGAGCTTTTTCTGTAGTAGAAGAAAATGTAAAGATTGGCGACAACTGCTGGATAGGTCCTAATGTAACCATTATGAATGGAGCTAGAATTGGTGACAATTGTCGGGTTTTTCCTGGTGCCGTAATTAGTGCTATTCCCCAAGACCTCAAATATAACGATGAAGACACACTAGCTGAAATAGGCTCTAACACTACCATAAGAGAATGCGTTACAATAAATAAGGGGACCACAGACAGAAACACTACTAAAGTGGGGAACAACTGTCTGCTAATGGCATACGTGCACATAGCCCACGACACTTTTGTAGGGAATAACTGTATTATCGCTAATAGTGCGAATATAGCAGGACATGTTGACATCGAGGACTGGGTTATAATAGAGGGCGTAGTGGCCATTCAGCAATTTGTAACCATAGGTCAGCATGCATTTATTGGAGGCGGAAGTCATGTTAGAAAAAATGTCCCGCCCTTTATTAAAGCCGCTAGAGAGCCACTTTCTTATGTAGGAGTGAACTCTATAGGCTTAAGAAGAAGAGGATTCGAAAATGATGTAGTTACTAGTATAGAAGACATTTATCGAGCTTTATACGTTCATAATAATAACATCACTCAAGCGGTAAAAGCTGCTGAAATGGAACTTCCTAGTAGTAAATCAAAGGATCTAATTCTGAACTTCATAAGGCATAGTGACAAAGGAATTATTCGCGGACCTTTTTAAATTTAAAATTTCTGGAAATCACTCTAGACAATATCACTCATTCTTACAAAGGGAATAACGTTTTTTCATCTCTTTCAAAAAGATTTGAACCTAACTCGAAAACCGTTATCCTAGGAAATAATGGTTCAGGGAAGTCTACACTATTGAAGATCATAAGCTCTTTCATTACGCCGAGCACAGGTGAAGTAATATACACAAAGGATGGGAATCTCATCCCGACAGATTTAATCCCTTTCCAAATATGCTCCTGTAGTCCTTTTATGGAACTAGAGGGAAATTACAGCTTAGATGAACTTTTCGAGTTTCATTTTTCACTTAGGCAAATTAAATACGGCTATTCCAAGGAAAACTTTTTTGAGCTATGCTATCTCTCCGATGCTCAATTTAAAAAAGTAAAGGAACTATCCAGTGGAATGACGCAACGCTTGAAGCTAGCTTTTACATTTCTGACTGAATCTAGTTTAATACTTTTAGATGAACCATGCATGAACCTAGACAAAAACGGCATCGAGATGTATACTTCGTTCATTAAAAACCTAGGAGATAAAACCACTCAAATAGTTGCTAGCAACTCTCATCTAAAGGAGTATGAACATTGCAACGCTGAGATAATACTCTAAAAATGCTGTCCTCTTCTTTACCAGTATTTACAATCTGCACCAGAGCTAAATATTACGTCAAGAGAGTGCGACATAGAAGACTCTATAAAGCCAAGAACAGATGACACTTAGCTATTAATCAAGGACTAATTCTGAGCCACCCTAAAACACTACTATCTGTCTGAAAGTAGCGCCCCTGAATTGATTTACCAATAGTTATTTCATCTCTAGATTTCTTATTTACATTTTGCTGGATGATTTCTACAGTCGATCTATTAGCCGAAATTACGATAGCTACATGACCATATCCTCCTGCAAAAACTAGAACATCACCCGAAGAGGGCATGCTTGCTCCATTATTCTTAAACTGAATTAAACCACGAGAAGAATTAAATTCTCCATTTGGAACACTCTCATCATAATAATCAACTGCATTTCCCAAATCAGAAAGCATCTTATGACCGTAGATTTCTAAATAATACCGTCTAACAAATTCTACACACTGCCATTTTACTCCTAAAAGATACCCATCATCAGTATAATTCACTCCATGAATACCTGCAGAAGTGCCGTTATAATATATGGGTACATCATTAAAGGAGTCTAACTCCTCTCCTAACTCATAGTATTGAAAAGGAAAGTCGAAATGGTAAGAAAGACTTGCAAATATGACCGCAACAACTGAGAATGATAACGGAATTACTATCCTCAATTTTGATGAGATTCTTTTAATAAATCATTTACTGTTTTAACAGGGTTAAAAGTCTCTGAAGGAACTTCTAAAAATACAGAATTCCAATTAGCCATAGCTCCATTCCATAATCCAGGAAGTTCGAGGGTTTTAATCTCTTTTCCTCTATAATTTTTAACAGAGGTGAAAAAGGAATCTTTATTCATAAATTCTGATAAATCGTATTTCTCAGATTTATAATTCTTAATGCCACAGACAATATCCACAGGGTTAAAATGAGTGGCCATTTTTAATGCTTTGACGTGGTCAGAATTAGTTTTATCTAACTCTGCCGCTTCTACTATTTGCAAAGAAACTCCCGTCTTCTTGTCTTTAACATAAAAAGGCCCTCCACCAGGCTGCCCCATCTCCTTCACCATTCCGCACACCCGGATTGGCCTAAACAACAACTCTTTTAAATTACTTGAAATTAAACCCTTATACCCGAAAGTGTCAGACAAAAAACTCATTGCTTCATCAGAATATATTCCTTCCTCTACTTGTCTTTGAAAATGAAATATCTTCTTAGACAATTTAACTAAATACCCCCCTAGTATTTGCTTCCATCTAGATTGTATTTCCTGAGCAGACTCTTTCACAACATTGTCTATGTTTTTAATAAAGATTAGATCGGAATCAATTTCGTTTAAATTATAAATGAGAGACCCATGACCCCCAGGCCTAAAGAAGGTGTTTCCTAATTCATCTTTCACCACTTCTTTAACAGTATCTAATGCTAAAGTGTCCGTTTCAGGCTTTTGTACCGAGTAACCTAAGATAATATCTTCTCTATTTAGCTCAGCTATATAGGACGCTAACATTTCTTCAACTTGCATTCTATGAGATGGAGAAACAGTAAAGTGAATCTGAATTTTTTTCCTTTTACAGACATACTTAACAGCTTCATTTACATGAATCTGAAAAGGGTTGAGAGTTCTTTCACACTTATGAAAAGGAACTAATCCTTTCGGTGAATTAGAGTAATTCAACCCCGAGGGTTTTAATATTAAATCAGACAGGTCTTGAAATCGTTGATCAGAAATAAGCTCTCTAAGATTCACATGATAAAGGTCATTGCATTTTTCTCTTAGTTCAGAAATAAAAGGAAATTCATGTATTCTTTCTAAAAACTCACTTACCAGAGTGCTCCCCTTTTCTGATAAATCATGAATATGTTTGAACATTCGGCTTGCTGCGCCTGAAGCAGGTACAAATTTCACAACATCTCCACTGTATTCTTCATACTCTTTGATAAGTAAGTTTCTCTCGAACTCATCTATCCTATTGATTCCGTCACCAATAGACGCAGCGCGATCAATATCGGCAAATCTATCTTCTTTTTCTAAAGCACTAATTTGATTTTCTACAGGAAAAAATAACTTTTCAGCATCCATTTTTAACACAGTTCTGTTCGAGCGGAAAGTTAAGACATAAAAAAACCTAATGGAAACGCTCCAACAGGTTTGGTTAACTTTTATTTGTTTAGGTTTATTCTTGTAATAAATACTCCAGCTGGACTGAGATACCATTATAATCATTTAAAACTCTCGATACTAAATTTTCTAACAACGCTCCTTCACCACCGTTTTTTGATTTTTTTTCTATTTCTAAAACCGCAGCTTCCATGTCTTTAAGCCCTAACATAGCTATGCTAGACTTAGCCTTATGGGCTAAAGGATGAAGTGCACTAAAATCTGCCCTTAGGACACATTCCTGCATTTGATTAAAGTAATCTGGTACTTGTTTTACAAACATTATAATAATCTGATGTATCATTTCTTTGTTTCCTTGAAAAACTTGATTTAAGTATGACAAGTCAAAAGAAGGATACTGATTTTCATTGTCTATCATCTTTAAACATT
The DNA here is from genome assembly GCA_002336675.1 of Flavobacteriales bacterium UBA1958. Lineage (GTDB taxonomy): Bacteria > Bacteroidota > Bacteroidia > Flavobacteriales_D > Sanyastnellaceae > ASP10-05a. Next base: position 16,940 of record DDEI01000020.1, read on the forward strand.
TTGTTGGATGTTACTTAAATACGGGTTTGGTTCAAGATTAGTTTCAGGAGATCACATAAAATTTACCCCGTTAGGGTTTTAGCCTTAGTCTATTTGTATTTTAGCACTCGATTCACTATCCATGAAAAATATTTTAGTTACGGGAGGCGCGGGATTTATAGGCTCACACACCATATTGGAGCTCATTAAAAGTGGCTTTAATCCTATAATTTTAGATAACTTCTGTAATTCTGAACGATTTATTATCGATAATCTAAAGGACTTAACGGGGAGAAAAGATTTAAAAGTATATGAGGTAGACTGTACTATTAAAGCTGAGGTAACAGAAGTTTTTAGGAAAGAGTCAATAGATGCGATAATTCATTTCGCCGCCTACAAAGCTGTAGGAGAATCATTTTCTAAACCATTAGAATACCATAAGAACAATGTCAACTCCCTTAATGTTATTTTAGAATGCATGAACGAATTTGAGGTTACCAATTTGGTTTTCTCTTCAAGTTGCACTGTTTATGGAGACACTGAAGATTCTCCAGTTGATGAGAGTTCGATTAAAAATGCTCCTACCTCTCCATACGGTCGCACAAAGGCTTATTGCGAAGCTATTCTGCAAGATAATCACAGCTCTGGCGGATGTAACTTAAGTGCTGTAATGCTTCGTTATTTCAATCCAATAGGAGCACATCCCTCTGCCCTGCTAGGAGAACTTCCATTAGGTCCGCCAAATAATCTAGTCCCCTATATCACTCAAACAGCTATTGGAATAAGAGATAAATTAACCATCTTCGGTGGGGATTACAATACACCCGACGGAACCTGCGTAAGGGATTATATTCATGTAGTAGATGTAGCTCTGGCTCATGTAGCAGCACTCCACTGGGTTCATACCCAAGAAAAAGTGTTAGAAGCATTTAATCTAGGTTCTGGAAAAGGGGACTCTGTGTTACATGTAGTGAAGACTTTCGAAGAATGTACAGGAGAAAAACTTAATTACTCATTAGGCCCAAGAAGAATAGGCGATATTTCTACCGTCTATGCTGACCCAGCAAAAGCAAAAAAGATATTACACTGGGAGACTCGATTTACTTTAGTTGACGCTTTAACTCATGCGTGGCAATGGCAGAAACAACTTTTAAAATAGGGATTTATAAAAAATAATTGTTGCCGACCATAAGGTAATTAATAAGAAAACCCACTGAACTGCCGGCTAAGACCTCTATTAAAGTGTGGTGACCTGTATAAATCCTAGAAGCACCCACCAGACCGAGCACGCAGGCCAGGAGGCTTATCCAAAAGTATTCGTTGAATGTAGCATTAAACTGATACATATGTGAAAAGGCACAGATAGCGCCCAAAACGCCACTGGCTGCAAGAGTATGAATGCTAATTTTAAATCTGAATGATACTAAAAGAGCGATAACTAAAGAACAAATCACACCGCAAAACATGCTGTAAATATCAGAGGGAAGAAAACCGTTACCAAGCTTACATCTGAGTAACAAATATGTCACGCAAAAATAAAAGAGCATGAGTAAAAAAGGTATATAACGTTCTTTTCTTATAGAAACTTGAATGTCGCTGATAATTTTCCTGGAGACCATTGTTCCGAGGCTAATAGCCGGGGCAAACACATTTATAGCCATAACGACTAGGAGGAAGTCTTTTGTTTTCGGGTCTATAGCGAAATAAATATAATCTACATAATAAATCGCTATGAGCGTAACATAAACAGGCATAAAAAGAGGATGAAAGACCACAGCTACAACTCGAAAAAAATCTTTCATTTACAGCTCCTTTCTAAGTCTGGCTACTGAAATATTTAATTGCTCTCTATACTTAGCTACTGTTCTTCGAGCTATGTTATACCCTTTATCCTTAAGAACTTGACACAACTTCTCATCAGTCAACGGTTTCTTTTTATCTTCATCATCTACCGCCTCTTGAAGTATTTTCTTAACTTCTCTAGTAGAAACTTCTTCGCCAGAATCTGTACTTAAAGATTCTGAAAAGAAAGATTTAAGAAGAAAAGTACCATAAGGGGTCTGTACATATTTACTGTTAGCTACTCTACTCACAGTACTGATATCCATGTGAACAATCCCAGCTATATCTTTCAATATCATTGGCTTTAACTTAGTTTCATCTCCCGTAAGAAAGTACTCTTTTTGAAACTCCGCTATAGCATTCATTGTGAACAATAAAGTCTGTTGCCTCTGTTTAATAGCATCTATAAACCATTTGGCTGAGTCTATTTTTTGTTTGACAAACTGAATAGCCTCCTTCTGTTTTTTATCAGGCTTATCTTTAGCAGCGGCATACCCCTTTAGCATTTCATTATACGACCTGCTAACTTTCAAATCAGGAGCATTACGCTGATTTAAGTTTATTTTCAATTCATCGTCATCCGCCGATAACATAAAATCAGGAACCACTGCGGCTATTGATTTAGCGGTCTCTTTAGAAGTATTACCAGGTTTAGGGTTAAGTTTCACTATTTCCTCAATCGCATCTTTTAAGAGTTCATCATCAATCTCCATTCTTTTCAGAATTTTATCATAATGTTTCTTTGTAAACTCTTCAAAATAATTTTCTAACACTTCCTCTGCGACCTTTAGCTCCAGGCTATTTCTCGATTTCCGTTGTAATTGAATTAAGAGGCATTCTCTTAAGTCTCTTGCTCCTACTCCCGGAGGATCAAAAGACTGAATGATCATTAGAATATCTTCTAAAGCCTCCTTTGTTGTAATAATATTCTGAGAGAACGCTAAATCATTTACTATTGCAGGGATCTCCCTTCTTAAATATCCAGAATCATCCAGATTGCCGATGACCTGTTCAGCTAATTGTTTTTGCTCTTCTAAGATGTTCTTAAGCCCTAATTGGGTATTTAATATATCCCTAAATGTAACCCCACTTCCTACCGGTATATCCGTATCTTCTGTATCTGCCCCGTGATTATTAATATTTAATTTATACTCTGGAGTCTCATCGTCTTGCAGATAGTCTGAAATATCAAAATCTTCTTCAGTATTCGTTTCTTCGGCTTCATCTGCCTCTTGAAGATCCTCTTCTAGATCCTCCTTCCCTTCATCTAATGCTGGGTTTTCCTCCAATTCTTCCTTAATACGCTGCTCTAAAGCTATAGTCGGAACTTGTAAAAGCTTCATCAACTGAATCTGCTGAGGAGATAGCTTTTGGAGTAATTTATGTTGTAAACTCTGTCTTAACATACTCTAAATATAAGTTTAAAACTCTGCATTCTGCGGAGTTCGAGGAAATGGAATAACATCTCTAATGTTGGTCATTCCTGTCACGAACATGATAAGCCTTTCAAATCCTAGACCAAATCCGCAATGCTTAGCGGTTCCGAATTCTCTAGTTTCTAAATACCACCACACGTGCTCTTCTGGAATGTTCAAATCGGCACATTTCTTTTTCAGGACATCTAGTCTTTCTTCTCTTTGGCTTCCTCCAATAATTTCACCTATTCCTGGCGCCAAAACATCCATGGCAGCCACGGTCTTCCCATCATCATTTTGGCGCATATAAAACGCTTTAATTTCGGCAGGATAATCCGTAATAATCACCGGCTTTTTGTAGTGCTTTTCAACTAAAAAACGTTCGTGCTCACTACTGAGGTCTACACCCCATTCGACAGGGTATTTAAATTTTTTCTTCTTGTAAGGCTTAGAGTTCATAAGGACTTTTATAGCCTCTGTATAGGTAATTCTTTCGAAGTCATTAGAAGTCACAAATTCTAATCTAGAAACCAAATCCAATTCATTTCGTTCTACCTGAGGTTTTGATTTCTCCTCATTTAATTCTTTTTGCTTCAAGAATTCCAAATCCTCTTTGCAATGCTTTAAAGCATAATTCAAACAGTACTTTAAAAAATCTTCCGCTAAGTTCATGTTATCATCCAAGTCAGCAAAGGCCATCTCCGGCTCTATCATCCAAAACTCTGCTAAATGTCTAGAAGTATTCGAGTTTTCTGCTCTAAACGTAGGACCAAAAGTGTAAACATTCCCCAAAGCCATAGCCCCGAGTTCTGCCTCAAGTTGACCAGATACCGTCAGATTAGTTTCTTTTCCGAAAAAATCTCTACTCTCATCTATAGCTCCATTTTCATCTCTAGGAATATTATCTAGGTCAAAATTAGTCACTCTAAACATTTCTCCTGCTCCTTCAGCATCAGAACCAGTGATAATAGGTGAATGAAGATGAAAAAATCCATTGTCATTAAAGTACCTATGAATCGCATACGACATCGCATGCCTTATTCTAAAAATGGCTGCAAAGGTATTTGTCCTAAACCTTAAATGGGCCTTTTCTCTTAGGAACTCCATAGAATGACGCTTCATTTGCATTGGGAACTTCTCTGGGTTAGCCTCCCCTAGAATCTCTAATTCCTCGGCTACTAATTCAGTAATCTGACCTTTACCTTGAGACTCCAATAATTTGCCTTTTGCTCTAACAGCTGCGCCAGTGCTGAGCTTTTTCATGAGTTCCTCAGAAACCACCCCTTCGTTCACTATTACTTGTAAATTCTGAATAGTGGAGCCATCATTAACACTCAGAAATTGATTATTTCTAAAAGTTCTGACCCATCCATAAATTTCTATATCTGAACCAATGTGCTCAGCCGTTATAAATTCTTTAATTCTCTGCTTATATCCAATCATAATTTTAAGGTAAAATTAGCATTGCAAAGAAAGAAAATAGAAGCATTAGAATAGCCGATATTCTCTATTTATTCTTTTGGTCACTTTCTAGAACGCCATCTCTTAATCTCACTATCCTATGCGCATAGTTAGCTATACCCTCCTCATGAGTAACTAAAATTATGGTATTACCCGCTTTTTGGATATCTTCGAAGAGTTCCATGATTTCATAAGAGGTTTGAGAGTCCAGATTTCCTGTAGGCTCATCCGCTAAAATAATAGAAGGCCTATTTACTAATGCTCTCGCTACCGCCACACGCTGTCTTTGACCACCACTTAATTCATTAGGCCTGTGATCCATTCTATCAGCCAGACCCACTTGGTCCAACACCTCTTTACCTCTCTTTATCCTATCCGCCTTACTCGTTCCGTTATAAATTAATGGAAGAGTGACATTATCCAATGCGGTATATCTTGGAAGAAGGTTAAATGTTTGGAAAATAAAGCCTATTTCTTTATTCCTGATTTCAGCAAGATCATCATCTACCAATGAACTAACGTCAGGCCCATTTAAGTAAAACTTCCCTGAAGTTGGACTATCTAAACAACCCAGGACATTCATAAGGGTAGATTTACCAGAGCCCGAAGGCCCCATAAGCGCCACATATTCGTTTTTAGAGACAGAAAGAGAGAATCCATTAAGCGCATTAACCACCTGGCTTCCTACTTTATATATCTTAAAAAGATTCTCTACCCTAATTAAATCTGACATACTTCAAATATACTTTTTCCCTCTATCCCGAGGGCAAAGGCTCCTCTTAGAGTATGTTAAAATAGGTTATTGCTAATAGGCTTTAATTCATCACAAAAGGGCTCAGAAATTTTAGACCCTTTTTTTCTATCTTACACCCCTCTATCAAAGTAAAACTCTTATAATGAATAAATGCCTTCTAGTGTTACTCGTAATTTTATTTTCAACTCAGGTTAATTCTCAAATAATAGTTGATCAAACCGTAACACCAGAGGACGCGGTTAATAATATACTATTGGGCTCAGGAGTAACCGCTGAGAACATCACTTTTAGCGGTGACCTCAATCAAATAGGTTCTTTCAGTGCTAATGGATCAAATGTTCCATTGGGAGAAGGGGTAATTCTAGGAACCGGAAACGTAAACTTCGCCTCAAGTCCCGACTTTTTTGATGAAGACATTCCAGGGCCAGGCGGGAATAATAATACTGGTGGAGGTGCTGGAGGGGGGAACTTTGGAGTGGGCGATCTAGATTTACAAATCATAGCCAATGTGGACGTAAATGATGCAGCTATTCTTGAATTTGATTTTGAAGCTACAGGAGATTCAGTTCAATTCAACTTCGTTTTTGCTTCTGAGGAATATCCAGAATATGTTTGCGGAACAGTTAACGATGCCTTTGGGTTTTTTTTAAGCGGTCCCGGCGTAGACGGTGGTGGAGTTTATCAAGATAATGCTATTAATCTTGCACAAATCCCAGGTACCAACCCTCCAGTTCCTGTGACCATCAACTCAGTTAATCCAGGAGTAACTGGGGCTAATGGACAAGAGGTGAATTGCGATGACATCGATTTAAACTGGTCAGATTATAATATCTATTACATAGCCAATGACACACAAAATACGGACCCTAATATTATCGAATATGACGGATTCACAGTAGTATTAACGGCTAAATCTGCGGTAGAATGTGGTGAACAATATCATATTAAAATGGCTATTGCAGATGGAGGAGATACTGCCTTTGATTCTGCCGTTTTCCTTCAGGCTGGCTCATTTGAGTCCAATGCAGTTGAAATAACCAGTACTGCTGCGATTTCAGGGAATTTAACTTTCGCTGGTGATTCCGTTATCGTGGAAGGATGTAATAATGCACAGTTTACTTTCTTCAGGCCTAATACTGATTTAGCAGATACTATACGTTTTGAGATTTCAGGAAGTGCTGTAAACATGACTGACTACGAAAGCATCGCAGACAGTATAATAATTCCACAAGGAGAATCAGAAGGTTTCATTACCATTGAGGCGTTTGATGACAATATCATTGAAGGTTATGAAACCCTTATTATTAGCTATATCTATGAAAACGGTTGTGGAGTGTTGGACACCACATCCAGTCAACTATACATAGCAGACTATGTGCAGCCCACCGTTACTTTAAATGACATAATTCCGCCATGCCCTGGAGACGATGTTACATTAACTCTAGAAACAACAGGCTTTGGAGGGTTTACCTATTTATGGAGTAATAACTCTGACGGCCAAAACTTAGTCGTCTCACCCAGTGAAACAAGCGTTTATTCGGTTACAGCGACCGATATTTGCGGCACTGATGTCACTGATGAGGTCACTATCACTATTGGAGATGAGCTTGAGGTAATAACGAATGGAGGGGTAAGTGGATGCCCAGGATCACCAATAGACATAAGCGTCGAAGTGTCCGGTGGAGTTCCTGATTACACTTATGACTGGCAAGATGATGGAGGAATCAGTCCTTCTAATACATTCTCTCCTTTGACTTCTGGAAGTTTCACAGTAACCGTCTTTGACCAATGCTCTAGTCAAGATATCGAGGTGTTTATAGATGTAGCCCAACTTGATGACATTACTGCTATGTACAATGACACACTGTGTTTAGGAATCTCTAGTCCTTTTGTTGGCTTATCGGGTGGGACTAACACCTATTCATATGAAATTTTAAACGTGTTAAATGAACTACAATCCAGCGCAGTGAGTATTTCAGAAACTGAAAATTCAACGAATTATACGGGTAATACTCCTGGTTTATTTGAAATTGTAATTACCGATGCCTGTCCTACAGTAAATTCATTCAGTGCTCTCGTTTGGTTCGAAGGATGTAACACTGTTTTTCCAAATGTATTTTCGCCTGACAACGACAGCGAATCACTTAATGAGACGTTCCAAATTGTAGGGCTTGAGGATTTTCCTGGCTCTAGTATGACTGTTTTCAATAGATGGGGAACTGTCGTTTATGAAGACACCAACTACAATAACAGCGAAGCATGGGATGGAAAGAATAGTTCTGGAGACAATCTGCAAAACGGAACTTACTTCTACGTATTCAAACGCTCAGATGGTGAGGAATTTGGTGGAAGTATTACACTATTCAGGAAATAAAATTGTCTAGATAAAAAACAAGCCTCTAACAACCTATTTTTTTTATGAAAGATTTACCAGTCATCTCTATTGGCTGAGCTACTTCTAATAAATCTAATACCGTAGGAGCCACGTCAGCTAATTTTCCACTGGTGATTTCTTTATGGTCCGTTCCTAAAAGGAATACAGGAACAGGGTTAGTAGTGTGTGCAGTATATACAGAACCATCTGGGTTTTGTGTTTTTTCAGCATTTCCGTGGTCAGCGATAATTATAAGAGCATATCCTTTAGAAAGAGCTAATTCGCATACTTTTTTAGCTTCTAGATCTGTAGCTTCTACTGCTTTTATGATAGCCTCAAAAACCCCTGTATGCCCCACCATATCTGGATTAGCAAAGTTCAAGCAGAAGTAATTAGGTTGATTCACTTTTATCTCCTCCATAATTTTACTAGAAACATCTGAAGCACTCATTTCTGGCTGGAGGTCGTAAGTAGAAACTTTAGGAGAGCTAGCCATTAATCTAGTTTCACCTTCAAACACTTTTTCCCTTCCTCCAGAGAAAAAGAACGTAACATGCGGGTACTTCTCTGTTTCGGCTATTCTAACTTGAGTTAAACCAGCTTTAGAAATAACCTCTCCTAGCGTGTTTTCTAAATTATCTTTTTCAAACACCACATTCACCTTTTTATATGTCGGATCATATGTGGTCATAGTAACATAATGAAGACTTAATGGACTCATCCCGAAATCTGGAAATTCTTCTTGAGTGAATGCCTGAGTAATTTCCCGACACCGGTCTGTTCTGAAATTAAAACAGATAATGGCATCCCCTTCATTTATTCTGCCATGTCCATTACCTATTACAGACGGATTTACAAACTCATCTGTAATTTCATCTGCATAGTTTTTTTCTAAACACTCAGCTATAGAAGCATACTTATGGCCGGAACCTGAAATCATCAAATCATAGGCTTTTTTCACCCTTTCCCATCTCTTATCTCTATCCATGGCATAATATCTCCCTATGACACTTACTATCTTTCCCTTGGTAGCATTGCAATGAGTCTCTAAATCAGCTAAAAAAGCCTTTCCCGAATCTGGAGCTGTGTCTCTACCATCAGTGAATGCATGGATAAATAACTTATCGAAATCTTCCTTCTCTGCCATTGAACACAGCGCCTTTAAATGATATAAAGAGCTATGCACTCCACCGTCAGAAACTAAGCCCATTAAGTGAATAGGCTTGTCATTTTCTTTGGCATACTTGAAAGCGTTTTTCAACGCTTCTAGATCAAAAAAATCTCCTGAAGAAATACTTCTATTTATCTTCACTAAATCTTGATAAACCACTCTCCCTGCGCCTATGTTCATATGACCTACCTCGCTGTTACCCATCTGTCCCTCTGGTAATCCTACAAACTCACCGTCTGTTCGTAACTCAGCATTAGGAACCGTTTCATAAAGATTATCGATAAAAGGAGTTTTAGCCTTGTAAATAGCGTTAGAGTCTATATTCTCTCCATGTCCCCAACCGTCTAATATTATCAGTCCTACTTTCTTTTTCATCTTATGGGTTTTCGGTCAAATGTACAGATTTAAGCAGCTTAGAACTTGAAATAAAAATGCTGCTTTTCAATTCCTTTCCTAAAAAAAACAATTCCAAATTTATAGCAGTTTATACTTAAGGAGATTTCAGGCTTACAGATGATGTCCTCCCAGGCTTTTTTCATTTCTGGCGACCAGTTAATGTCATCAAAAATGAGCACCGAATGCTCTTCAGTATGCAGTGAGATCTGCTCGTAATGCCACATAGTCCCTTCGTAACTATGGTTTCCGTCTATGTAGGCCATATCTATCGCCCTCATTTTTTCCAGTGCTTCAGGAAGAGAATCTAGGAAATTACCAACCTCCAATTTCACATTTTCTACGTCTAACTCTTTGTAATTTTGCAAGGCCACTTGAGCCGTGCTTGGACATCCTTCCAAAGTGACTAGTTCAGTCTCTGACGCTAAAGCCATGTATGCGCTCGAAAGACCTATATGCGTCCCTAACTCTAAAATAGTTTTAGGTTTAAAGTAACGCACCAGTCTATAAAGAAATTCACCCTGTTTTTCAGAAACAGCGGCGGAGCTATGCATCTCGCAAACACTTCTAGTCTTAGATTTACAAACTAAAGAGCCCGCACCGAAATCAGTAATTTGAATCTCCGTTCTATCTCGTTTTAACTTCCTCCTAAGCTTAGAAATTGAAGGAAAAGAATGCTTAAAATCAGGTCTGAAACAAGCCTTATAGAACTCAAATAAAAAAGGGCTATGAAGTCCATATTGGTTCACAGCCCTTCTTCTATATTCTAAATAAGTTTTTATTCTAAATCCTGCGAGTTTCAATAAACTTGATTATCTGTAGTAGGTGTTTCTGAGGCACATTTCATTCATTTATCCCTTTAACAAATTTCTAGAAATTACTATTTTCTGAACTTCAGAAGTACCCTCATATATTTGAGTAATCTTAGCATCCCTCATTAATCTTTCTACATGGTATTCTTTTACAAATCCATACCCGCCATGAATCTGAACAGCTTCTACAGTATGTTTCATAGCTGTAGCCGAAGCGAATAACTTTGCCATAGCTGAGGCTTGGTCAAAGTTTTCTCCAACATCTTTCTGGCAAGCTGCCTTCAAACACAACAATCTAGACGCTTCTATATCTGTAGCCATATCAGCTAGTTTAAAAGCGATAGCTTGGTGTTGACTAATTTCTTTTCCAAATGCTTTTCTTTCTTGAGAATAAGCAAGTGCCAATTCATAAGCTCCACTCGCTATTCCTAAAGCCTGAGCAGCTATCCCTATTCTTCCGCCTGAAAGAACCTTCATGGCGAATTTGAATCCAAACCCGTCCTCACCTATTCTGTTCTCTTTAGGCACTTTTACATCTTGAAACATAATAGTATGGGTATCACTCCCTCTGATTCCAAGTTTGTTTTCTTTAGCTCCGACCATAAATCCTTCCCAATCCTGCTCTACGATAAAAGCATTAATTCCTTTATGGCCTTTGTCTATGTCTGTTTGTGCTATTACTACATAATAAGATGCTGTTCCACCATTAGTTATCCAGTTCTTAGTTCCATTTAGCAAGTAATGATCTCCCTTGTCTATAGCAGTTGTTCTCTGAGATGTGGCATCGCTTCCTGCTTCTGGCTCGGATAAGCAAAAAGCACCAATTTTCTTACCTGAAGCTAGGGGAACTAAATATTTCTGCTTTTGTTCTTCTGAACCGAATTTTTCTATTCCCCAGCACACGAGAGAGTTATTTACCGAAACACAAACACTCGCAGAGGCATCTATTTTAGAAAGCTCTTCCATAGCCAAAACATACGACACTGTGTCCATTCCACTTCCTCCATACTTCGGATCTACCATCATACCCATGAATCCAAGTTCTCCTAACTTTTTAATTTGCTCCGCAGGAAAAGTCTGTGTCTCATCTCTATCTATAACACCGGGTAGTAATTCACTTTTAGCGAATTCCCGAGCTGCATCTCTCACCGCTAATTGTTCTTCGGATAACTCTAAATTCATCTTGATTTTGATTTAGTTTTTGGATATTAACTCTTTAATAAAAACAAGTATTTGTCTTTATTAAAAGTCCTACAAATTTACGGGTTAAATTGTCACATTTCAAAGACATGAAAGAGCTTCGTATAATAGGATTAATGTCGGGTACATCTCTCGATGGATTGGACTTGGCTGCTTGTACTTTTACTTTTAATAATAAATGGATTTTTACCCTAAATCATTGTAAAACGGTAGCTTATTCTACGAGATTAAAATCAGCGTTGCAATGCCTAGATACTTCCTCTGCGTTTGTATATGCTAAGACTGACCATGAATTAGGAAGATTTTTTGGCTCAGAAGTCAATAAATTCATTTCGGAAATAGATTTCGAGCCAGACTACATTTCATCTCACGGACACACCATTTTTCATCAACCAGAAATAAATCTCACTACGCAGATAGGCCATCCCTCTGCTATAGCCGCTATAACTCAGACTCCAGTAATCGCAGATTTTAGAACTATTGATGTTCACTTGAAGGGTCAAGGAGCTCCGCTAGTTCCAATTGGTGATCTACTGCTATTCAATGCATTTAAATACTGTCTCAACCTAGGAGGTATAGCTAATATTTCTATCAAGGATGAAAAAGGCGGAATTCGAGCTTTTGACACAGGAATCGCTAATATGGCACTGAACCTAGTGGCTCAAACCGAAGGAAAAGAATATGACGCTGGCGGAGAAATGGCTAAAAAGGGTTCCGTTAAAACAGCGCTACTGGAACAATTAAACAAACTAGACTACCATCAATTACCTGCTCCGAAAAGCACAGGTAAAGAGTGGTTTAACGCTGAAGTAAAACCACTGATAGATAAAGCCTTAAAGGATAATTCCGCCTCCGATGTTTTGGCTACTCTATGTGAGCATATAGCTATGCAAATAGCTGCTCAAATCTCCAGCTCAGGAAAACTACTGGTAACAGGCGGTGGAGCTAAAAATGATTTTTTAGTGCAGTGTATTAAAAAACATTGCTCCGCAGAGATCAACCTGCCCAGTGATGAATTAATAGACTACAAAGAAGCGTTAATCTTCGCATTCTTGGGAACTCTTCATGCTGCTCGTCAAACCAATATTCTAAAGGCTACTACTGGCTCTAGCTATGATCACACAGGTGGTTGTATCTACAGTCCATTTATAAGGAATAAAAATTAATGCATTGCAACGCTGAAATACGCTGAAAACCTTATGTTAATTCCTATTTTTGGACTCGATTATTTTAGACCACATGAAAGACCTCTTAAAAAAGTACGAAGACAAACAACCAGAAATAGTTTTTAACTGGAATGACCCGCACACTGAAGCTGAAGGATGGGTGGTAATCAATAGCTTAAGAGGTGGCGCTGCCGGTGGCGGAACTAGAATGAGAATTGGATTAGATATGCACGAGGTAACTTCTTTAGCTAAAACTATGGAAGTTAAATTCACCGTTTCTGGCCCTCAAATAGGAGGAGCTAAATCTGGAATCAACTTCGACCCGAAAGATCCTAGAAAAAAAGAGGTTTTAGAAAGGTGGTACGCTGCGGTTACACCACTTTTGAAGCATTACTACGGAACAGGTGGCGATTTAAACGTGGATGAAATTCACGAGGTGATTCCTATGACTGAGAATAACGGTGTATGGCATCCACAAGAAGGAGTCTTTAACGGTCACTTCAAGCCCAATGAAGCACAGAAAGTAAAACGTATAGGGAACTTAAGAATGGGTGTAGTGAAGGTGTTGGAAGACCCTAAGTACTCGCCTGACATCAATAAAAAGTTTAAAGTAGCTGATATGATTACCGGTTACGGGGTGGCAGAATCTGTACGGCATTATTATGATATTTACGGAGGAAGCATAAAGGGAAAAAGAGTCATAGTTCAGGGCTGGGGAAATGTAGGCTCTGCTGCCGCTTATTACTGTGCACAAATGGGGGCTAAAATAGTAGGGATTATAGACAGAGTGGGAGGATTAATTAATTCAGAAGGAATGTCTTTTGAAGAAATTAAAGGGCTTTTCTTAACTAAAAATGGAAATGAGTTGAATGCTCCTAATATGCTTTCATATGAAGAGGTTTATGATAAAATTTGGGATTTAGATGCAGAGGTATTCTTGCCGTGTGCCGCTTCTAGATTAGTGAAAAGAGAGGAGATTGATAGAATGATAAAAACAGGAATAGAAGTAGTTTCCTGTGGTGCTAATGTCCCGTTTGCAGACCAAGAGATTTTCTTCGGGCCTATTATGGAGTTTGTGGATGAAAACATTAGTGTAATCCCAGATTTCGTAGCCAACTGTGGTATGGCTCGAGTTTTTGCATATTTAATGAGTCAGGGTGATTTAGATATGACTGATGAAGGAATTTTCTCAGACACATCAAACATTATTAGACAAGCTATCGTAAACATTCATAAATTAAATCCAGACAAGAACAATATCTGTGCTACTGGATTTGAAATAGCCCTTAAAAAATTAGTATAGAACTAGACAATAAGTATAAAGATGTTTAAATATTTCTTAGGTAATAGTCCATCATGGTATAAGTATATCATGATTTTCTTCTTTGTTTTTAACGTGTGTTCCTATTTCGCTTTGGGAGCTACAGTTACATCATGGATTTTCATAGGTGAATTTATTTTCACTTTGGCCATGGCCTTAAAATGCTACCCACTCCAGAGTGGAGGGCTGCTATCCTTACAGATTTTAGCGTTAAACCTTACTACACCTCAAAATTCCTATAATGAAGTATCTGCCAATTTGGAGGTGGTTCTTCTCCTCGTCTTTATGGTAGCGGGAATTTACTTTATGAAACCACTACTGATGTACATTTTCAGTAAGGTATTCACTAAGATTAAATCGAAAATAGTATTATCACTCTTATTCGTTTTCTTGTCCGCAGTGCTTTCAGCATTCTTAGATGCTCTTACGGTCACAGCTGTTCTCATTAGTGTGGCTATAGGTTTTTATGGGGTATATCATAAAATTCATTCTAGTGATTCCGATTTAAATGATACTGGTATATTGGACAGAAAAGAACTTAGCGGAGACACGCTGGAGCAATTTAAAAGCTTCTTAAGAAGTCTTATCATGCATGGTGTGGTAGGCACTGCATTAGGTGGTGTATGCACCATAGTCGGAGAGCCTCAAAATCTTTTGATAGGTGAGAAAATGGGCTGGGATTTCGCTCAATTTTTTATTATTATGTCTCCTGTTACCATTCCTGTATTAATTGGTGGATTAATTACTACTGTTCTTTTAGAAGCTACAGGAATATTCGGTTTCGGTGCTAAGCTACCTGAAGTGGCTAGAACTATTATAGAAAACTATACTGAAGAAGAAGATGAGAAAAGATCTCCTGGCGAGAAGTATGGTCTTTGGGTTCAAGGAATATCTGCTATTCTTTTAATAGCTGGGCTGGCACTTCATATAGCTCCCGTAGGAATGATAGGACTTGGATTAATCATAGTTCAAACTGCCTTTATGGGAATCACAGATGAACACCAATTAGGACATGCTTTCGAAGAAGCTCTACCTTTTACAGGATTATTGGTAGTTTTCTTTGTGATAGTAGCCATGATTCATGACCAGCATTTATTCGCTCCTATTATTCACTGGGCTTTAGATCAGAGCCCGGCTAGTCAACCCGCTATTTTCTACCTGGCTAACGGTATATTATCCATGATCTCGGATAACGTATTCGTAGCTACGGTATATATCAATGAAATAGAACAAGCATTTAACAATGGACTGATAGACAGACCACAATTTGAAAAGTTAGCCGTAGCTATTAATACAGGAACCAACCTGCCCAGTGTAGCTACGCCTAATGGTCAGGCTGCATTCTTGTTCTTGCTTACTTCTGCACTGGCTCCACTCATTAATTTGAGCTATGGGAAAATGGTCATAATGGCTATTCCCTATACTATCGTTTTGGGAAGCTTAGGCCTTCTAGGAATAATGTATTTCTTGTAAATCGTTTTTAAAAATCAAGCTTAGGATATTAACCGTCTAGAATGGAAAATTCTAAGGGAACTAATCTCTGCTCAATAATTTTCCACCTACTTTCACCGTTAAGCATTATATCTGACAAGTTCTCAGATTTAAACCTGCTTATTCGGGAAGTGTTTCCGTAAACATATTTTATTAATTAGAGTACGTATTTAAAAAATCAACTGAATGAATCCCTTATTCTACCTACAAAATGGCGGACTAACCGTTGGAGATGAAACTACTAACACAGCTACTGAAGTAACGGAAGAAGCTGTAAAATCAGAAGGCATCATAGATGTTATGTTAGAGAGTTGGTTCATCATGGGGCCTCTTTTAGTCCTAAGCATACTGGCCGTTTATATCTTTTTCGAGCGTAGCATGGCTATTTCTAGAGCACTAAAAGAAGAGAAAAACTTTATGCCTAAGATTAAGGATTATGTGCATGATGCTAAAATAGAATCTGCCAGAAACTTATGTTCCACAACAGATTCGCCTGTAGCTAGAATGTTAGACAAAGGGCTTTCTAGAATAGGGAAACCATTAACAGATATTACTGCAGCTATAGAAAACGTGGGGAAATTAGAAATTTACAGTCTAGAGAAAAACCTTACTGCTCTGGCTACTATAGCAGGAGCTGCACCTATGATAGGTTTCTTAGGAACAGTTATAGGTATGGTTCAGGTGTTTTATAACATGCAGACTAAAGGAGTAGTAGAAATAGACGATTTAGCAGGAGGTATGAAATTCGCTATGATTACTACCATAGCCGGTTTAATTGTAGGAATTATAGCTTACGTAGCCTATAACTCACTAGTAGCTAGAGTGAGTAAAGTAATTAATAAAATGGAAGCAGGAAGTATAGAATTCTTAGACATTTTAGAGGAACCAGGAAAATAACCCCCACACATGGATTTTAAAAGACAAAATAATGTAGATGTGAATCCGGGGATGTCTTCCATGACAGATTTGGTTTTTCTGATGCTGATATTCTTCATTCTTTTGGCAACTCAGGTAAGTACTGGGTTAAATGTGAATTTACCAAAGGCCCAAGGAAGCGTTGGAGGTTCTAGTCAAGTAACTGTAGGAATAGACCCAGATAGTAATTTTTTCATCGGAAATGAGCCGGTAGCTAGGGAAGAGCTAGAGATAAAACTACAAGCTCTTCTAGTGGACAAAGAGCCAGATAAGAAAATGATTATTCTGAAGGCAGATGAAATGGCCCCTACTGGCGCGACTATTGGCGTGGTGGGAATGGCGAAAGTCAACGAATGGAAAATAATGGTCCAAACCAAAAACGAGAAATAATATGATATACGCAGGAAAAAAAGAAGACTCCAGAACATCAGCCATTATAACAATGGTGGTTCATGCAGTTATTTTCTTGCTTATATTTTTCTTTATGAGTTTCGATTTACCGGATCCGCCACCAGCAGAAACTTATGCAGAACTCTCTCTCGCAGATTTTGGTTATTCTGATACAGGAAGTGAAGATAATGAAGGCGCACCTACTCAGAGCAGTGTTGCTGTAGCAGAAGAAACACCAGAAGAAGCAGTGATAGACAATACTTCTGAAGTGGCGGCCAATGTCGCAGAAACCCCATCTACCAGCACTCAACCTACGACTACTCAGACTCAAGCTCAAACACAGAGTCAAACACAAGTACAAACTCAATCTACTTCTAATGCTCTCAATAGCTTGTTGCAAAACATTAACAGCGGTGGAGATGGGAGTAGTGATACTGGTGGAAATGTAGGAGTAGCCGCTGGTAAAATAGAAGGTAAAGGGCTAATGAATGGTGATGGATACAGCGCTTCCCTTGATGGAAGAGGAATGAATGGAAAACCGAAGTTTTATGGAGAACCAAAAAAGAGTGGTAGAGTTGTTGTTAAAATTGATGTAGATAGAAATGGAAAGGTGATTTATGCCAAGGTAGACCTTGACAATCCGAGAACTACCGCCTCTGAAAAATCGCTATATGATTTAGCTATAAAAATGGCTAAAACGGCCACGTTTAATAGCGACCAAGCTGCAAAAATTCAGCAAAGAGGAACAATAACCTTTACGTTCAAAGTCAACTAATTGGAATACGAAGAAATTCTTCAGCGTATGTTTTCCAGTTTACCCATGTATCAGCGGGTAGGTTCATCAGCCTATAAAGCTGATTTATCTGCTACTTGGGCATTAGCTGAGCTTACAGATCATCCAGAAAAAACTTTTAGAAGCATCCATATAGCTGGAACCAATGGAAAAGGTTCCACCGCTCACATGCTTGCCTCCATATTTATGGAAGCTGGCTATAAAGTTGGGCTCTACACGTCTCCCCATCTAGTAGATTTTAGAGAAAGAATAAAGATAAATGGGAAGATGATTCCCAAACAAAATGCAGTAGATTTTTACACTACTTATTCTCCGCAGTGGACAGAGATTAAACCCTCATTTTTCGAGATGACAGTGCTGATGGCTTTTGATTATTTTAGTACTGAAAAAGTAGATATAGCCATTATAGAAACCGGCATGGGTGGAAGGCTAGATAGCACCAACATTGTTCAGCCTGAAGTTTCTGTGATTACAAATATCGGTTTAGATCACACCCAGTTTTTAGGAAACACCATTCCACTCATCGCTGAGGAAAAAGCGGGGATTATAAAAGAAAATACTCCTGTGGTTTGTGGTCAGATTTCACCAGATGCTTTGGAGGTGATAAACCGCGTTTCAACGCAGAGAAACACGCTTATTCATCCCTCAAACACTACAACTCCTATATACACGTCTGACCTTAGAGGAGATTACCAAAAACAGAATATTCAAACTGCGCTGAAGACCATTGAGGTCATTCAATCTCAAAAGAAATTCTATATCCAAGAACCACACATCGAAGCTGGCATAGCTCACATAAAGTCAAACACAGGACTTAGAGGAAGGTACGAGACTCTATCAGAAAACCCCAGAGTTATAGCAGATGGCGGACATAATACAGCTGGGATTAAGGTGCTGTTAAACGAGCTCAAAAAGGAGAGTTACTCAAAACTCCACATTGTTTGGAGCATGGTTTCTGATAAAGATGTAACAGAAGTTTTTAGCCTACTTCCTAAAGATGCTGCTTATTATTTATGTGAGTCATCTGTACCCAGAGCCATGAAATTAGCTGACCTGGTAGAGAGCGCTGAACCATTTGACTTATCTTTTTCAGCTCACAGGACGGTAAAAGACGCACTATCAGTGGCTAAAAAAGAATCGCAAACCGATGACTTAATTCTAGTCACGGGAAGCTTTTTCACGGTAGCGGATGTTTTATCCCAATAAATTACAACAGCTAAAGAGAAGAGAGTTACATAATTTTCTAAAAGATGAGGAAGAACTTGAATTAAAAGTAGTTTATAATCTGACAAAAAAAACCCACTCTTTTGAGTGGGTTTTTTGGTGGGCGCTGAGGGATTCGAACCCCCGACCCCCTCGGTGTAAACGAGGTGCTCTGAACCAACTGAGCTAAGCGCCCTTATCTTCCAATGTCTATTTTTGGAAAGGGAGTGCAAATATAATACTCTTATTTCAATTGCAAAGCATATTTCTTAATTTAAGCGGCTAATTACTGCCCGTTTGAAAACCAATTACACTCTTCTGGATTAAATCTCTCATAATTAACTAAACACTCCGTAAACATTACAAACACCTTTTTAATAGAAACCTAAACCAATGAAAGAAAGGCACTTTATCACACAACTAATAAACAGAATCTAGGAGCTTCTGGGTGTAAGGATGTCGAGGGTTCGTGTAAATTTCTTCTGCCTCTCCCTGTTCCACAATCTTTCCTTCTCTCATCACCATAACCCTGTCGCTCATATAATTAACCACAGACAAGTCATGGGAGATAAATAAAAATGTTAAGTTGTACTCCGCTTTCAAGTCGTTCATAAGATTTAGCACCTGAGCCTGAACAGAAACATCTAATGCCGAAACAGATTCATCGGCTATTATAAACTCAGGGTTAGCAGCTAAAGCTCGAGCAATAACAATCCTTTGCCGCTGCCCTCCGCTAAATTGATGAGGATACTTGTATAAGCTATCAACAGACAAACCCACATCAATTATGAGCTTAGTGCACAGACTATCTCTCTCTTGTTTATTCAGACGAGCTTGGTGTTTGATCAGCACTTCTTCCAAAACCTTCTTCACGGAATGTTTAGGGTTTAAAGCACTAAAAGGATCCTGAAAAATAAACTGAATTCTCCCTCTCAGTTGCCTCCAATCCTTCATGGAATATCCAGAAATATCTACTCCATTATAAATAAGCACTCCACTATCAGCAATCAATAAGCCTGTAATTATTTTGCTTAAAGTAGATTTACCGCATCCCGACTCTCCCACTAAACCTAATGTTTCTCCTTTTCTTATTTCGAATGAAACATTGTTTACTGCCTTAATGACTTCACTTTTCCCGCCAAAAATACTGCCCCTTTTTCTGTAGTACTTTTTCAGCCCCCCAACCTTATAAATTACTTGACCATCATTCATGTTGATCGGAGGTCTTAACTTAGCCAAAGTTTCCCCGGATATGACCTGATCCACGGTAGTTAATCTATACTTTTTGTTTGTGTTATCGGGCTTACAAGCGATTAGACCCTTAGCATAAGGAGTAGCAGGATTATTAAAAATATTGTCTGCGCTGCCATACTCTTTAACCTGCCCTTTCTGCATAACCAATACGTTGTCGGCTATACACTTCACTACTCCTAAATCATGAGACACAAATACTACAGCAGTATGGTGCTCACTTTGGAGTCTTGAGATTAAGTCTAAAACACTTTTTTGAACAGTCACATCTAAAGCGGTCGTAGGCTCATCCGCTATAAGTAACTTAGGCTTACAACACATGGCCATAGCTATCATCACACGCTGCCTTTGTCCACCGCTTAATTCATGCGGGTAAGCTGATATTATTCTCCTCGGATTTGGCAACTCGACCTTCTGAAACCATTCTTCAGCCAGCTGGACGGCTTCTTTCTTTGCTAGTCGTAAATGTCTTCTAATTACTTCTACCAGCTGATCCCCGCATTTGAACAATGGGTTCAAACTAGTCATTGGTTCCTGAAAAACAATACCTATCTCACTTCCCCTTAAGGAATTTGAGGCCCCTGAGGCCTTCAACAACTCTATTACTTGGTTTTGAATTTTAAGCGTTGCAGCACCACTTTCTATCCTTGCAACCTCCTTAGGTAACAAACCTAGCAATGCCAGGCATGAGACAGACTTTCCAGACCCAGACTCACCGACTATACCAAGGGTTTCTCCTAAATTAACAGAGAAAGAAATATCTTTAACTACAGGCCTCCACAGCCCATCTTTCAGAAAAGAAACAGTAAGATTTTTAACCGAAAGGAGTTCTGTGCACATATTAATCAGCTATTCCGTCTTCTTGATAAAAAGTAACCGCTAAATATGGTTTATGATGACTGGAGCTTTCATCGATCAAACTGATTTCCACATCTTCGCCAGAATTAGTTTCAGTGTACCACACTACATATCCATCATCCTCACTTCCCAGGCCATAAGCCTTGTTATAATATTCTTTAAACTCATTATACAGGAGATTACAGTCCGAAGAGTCTTTCGGAAAAATATCCAAATCAATACTATAAAGCTCCCCGTTTTTGAAGTCATAATCAATGTCATAAAAAGTAGAATCCTTTATACTCAAAGGTATTCTCGCAGTAAGTTCATCGGGCATTTCAGAAACGATATGAGGTTTCATTTTTTTCATCACATAGCTTATATCATCACCTATACTAGTACCATGAATATCCCCAAGATGATTCGTATCCAAGACACCTATTAAACCCTGAGGGTCAAAATCATTGTTCGTGTTTATACCACAGGAAAAAAAAGCCAAGAGCGCTATGTATATAATTCTCTTCAAAAAAGAAAAGTAAAACCTAAAGATAGAGTTAATATCTAACTAGACCGTAAAAAAAAGATGAGGATATTTAATTGTGAAATGAGTATCAATCGTTATTATCTTTCCCTTTTCTGAATTTCGCGAAATCACAATTTAAAACCTCTCTATCCGGAAAGAACTAAATGATTAATAAACAAACGATAGATCGAATTTTTGATGCTCTAATAATAGAGGATATCGTAGGCGAATTTGTGCATTTAAAAAAAGCTGGAGCTAACTTTAAAGCTAGAAGTCCGTTTACTGACGAAAAAACTCCCTCATTCTACGTTTCACCATCTAAAGGTATTTTCAAATGTTTCTCGACAGGTAAAGGAGGCAATGCTATCACTTTTCTCATGGAACATGAGAAAATGACTTACCCTGAAGCCCTAAGGTGGTCGGCAAATAAGTATGGCATTGAAATCATAGAAGAGAAACTGACTGAGGAGCAAGAAGCACAACAAAACGACAGAGAGAGTCTAGGAATAGTTGTTGCCTTCGCAGAAAAATACTTCATGAATTACCTTCATGAAAGCGAGGAAGGAAAGGCTATAGGGCTAAGTTATTTCTATGAACGTGGCTTCAGGGAAGAGATAATTAGAAAGTTTAATCTAGGATACTGTCCTGATAAAGGACACCAATTCACAAAAACAGCTTTAGAAAGAGGCTATAAATTAAAATATCTGCTGGACAGTGGGCTTTCCAAGGATATGGGCGGACAACCTTTTGATTTCTATAAAGGAAGAGTGATTTTCCCTATCCATAATGTAAGTGGAAAAGTTATAGGGTTCGGTGGAAGAACACTAAGGAAAGATAAAAAAACTGCTAAATATTTCAATTCTCCCGAGAATGACTTATACAACAAAAGCAGAGTACTTTATGGCTTATACCAAGCTAAGAACGCCATCCTAAAGCAAGAGGAATGTTACTTAGTCGAGGGTTACACCGATGTAATAGCTTTACACCAGAATGGAATAGAAAATGTAGTATCTAGCTCAGGGACATCTCTCACAGATGGACAGATAAAGCTGATAAAAAGGTATACTCATAACATCACCATTTTATTCGATGGAGATGCCGCAGGTATAAAAGCAGCGTTTAGAGGCATCGATTTACTTCTTCAAAACGGGATAAATGTAAAAGTAGTTCTATTCCCTGAAGGTGAAGACCCTGACTCCTACTCTAAAAGACTATCCACAGAGGAATTTTCCAAATTTTTGAAAGAAAACTCTAAGGATTTTATGGTTTTTAAAACGGACTTACTTTTAAGTGAAAGTAAAAATGACCCGATAAAAAAAGCAAAATTAATTAGAGATGTAGTCGAATCTATTTCTTTAATTCCTGACGCTATTAAACGTTCCATATATCTGAAAGAATGCAGCAGACTAATGGACATCCAAGAGAGCATTATTATCTCTGAAATCAATAAAATTCTTAGGATAAAGATAAAAAAGGCGAGCTCGAGTAATTATGAAGCTCCCAACATTACTCAAGAAAAAAGCGGTATCCCTGACCCGCAGAAACAGGATTCCTTATCCTGTTTTGAGCAGGAAAAAGATTTAGTGCGAATTCTTCTAACCTACGGAAATAGAATCTTGTACTTTTCAGAAGAGAAGTCTGATGAAAATCCTGAACCCTTGACAGCTAAAATTACTGTGGCGGAATACTTAATCTCCGAACTTCAGGTAGATCAGGTTTCATTAATAGATAAGCGATGCAAAACTATCATAGAGGAATACTCGCGAGCATTAGAAAACAACGATTTTTTAGAACCTCGCCATCTGTCTAGGAGTGAGGACTTGGAAGTGAGTAAATTATGCGCTGATATTCTTGCAGAGGCATTTGAATTATCCGACAATTGGACTGATAAACATAAAGTCTATCCTGAGACTGAGGATATGAAATTAAAAAAGGCAGTTAAAGATGTTATTTTTAGGCTAAAGCTGAAACACCTTAGAATAAGAAGTAAGGAACTTCAAGAAGAGCTAAAAGATTCAAATTTATCAGACGAAAAGCTTGCCTCTATACTAATGAAAAAAAGACACTTGGATAAGGTGAAGTCTAAATTATCCGAAGAGTTCGGAACTACTATTATCTAATTAATATTATCTCCTCTTAATCTTCTGAATCTCTTCCTAGCTTCAACCGCATAGAGTGAGTTAGAATAATCAGTAAGAATCATTTCATAAAGTTCGCTAGCCTTTTCATAGTCATTGAATACATCTTCGCTCATTTCGGCCAAGTTAAAAATAGCATCATCCGCTACTATATCATCCGCATAAAAGAGAAGGATTTGATCTAACTCACTGGCTGCTTTCTGAAATTGACCTTTTTTCTGATAAATTTTAAATTTAGAAAAATGAATCTCATCAGTTAAACTATGGGCTGGATATTCATTAAGAATAGAATCAACTTTTTCGATAGCTAATTCCATTTGATTTTGATAAATAAATAAATCCGCTTGAGCGAATAGCTCCATCGGTTTATAAATAGTATCTAGGGCTAGGTTATCTGTAATTAGCAATGATAAGTCTAATGCATCATTGGCTATTAGCTTAGAAGTAGAAGCTTTTAAAACATCTAACTGAGATTGTGCCCATTCAAAGTCGCCTGTAAAATAGGATATTCGAGCATTTCTAAATTTACCCTCATGACCTATGGCATCTTCCTTAAAATCTAACTCCACCTGAGAAAAAAGTAAAGAAGCCTCCCACACATTTCCTTTGTAGACCAAAATATCGCCTAACTCTAGTTTTAACTGAGCCCTTACATTATCATAGACACCTGGGATTTCTAGCGCTCTGTTAAGAACCTCTATCGCTTTTTCAGATTTACCTCCAAAAAACACCTGGATATGAGCGAGCTCTTTCATCATCATAACTGTAGAGGAAGATTCACCTAACTCTAAAAGGGCGTCCTTATAAGCCAACTCTAAACCATTGATATCTTCAGCAGAATACATATAATTAGATGTAACTTGAATCTTAAGCGTTTTCAATAATTCTAACCTAGCAGATATGTAATAAGAATTAGAAGATCCTTTACTGACCAAATACTCAAAGGCCTCTATCGCCGAAGTATAATCTTCATTTTTTTTAGCTAGTTTCCCTAGATTAAATACTCTTAACCCGTCTTCTTTTAGGCGCATATCCAGCGCCTTAGCTTGAATCAATGCACCAGAAAAATTCTTCTCTTGCTGAAACAACCAAATAAGAAGCTCACTAAAGATGGACTCCTCTGGAACTTTCTGTATTTTAGTAAGAAGTTTTCCCTTGAGCATTTCAGCTTTATCCTCATTCTCTGCTACATTAAGGGTTCTATTAAAACTATTCTGAACGCTTTGGACGTAGTTTGGAGATGACTCTAAAAGATTTAGAAATTCATCTACCATTTGCTCATGATCTCCAGTTTGACCTTTTAAATTAGCCATTTCATAATGGTACGGATAACCATCTAAAGAGACCTTTCGCGCCCTTGAGTAGGTTTTTTCAGCAAACTCAAATTCAGAAAGCGCTATAAATTTTCTAGCTAGCTTAGTGGCATTACTCCGTCCAGACTGAAGCTCTTTAATCGCCAGTCCGAATTGTTCATCCGCATCATCGTGGGCCCCTAAAGTCTTATATAAAATCCCCAAATCCTGGTGTCCAGAGGATTTATCTCTAGCTCTCTTTAATTTCTTTTTAGCTATTTTTTCTGCTTCATCATAATCCTCAAGAGCGATAAGGGTTTGAAGGTATTTTTCATAAACCCTATTGGACGTATTATTTTTATAAATTTCTTGGTAATATAATCTAGCTGAAGCGAATTCTCCTGCCTTAAAGTAATATTCAGCCAAATCTAAATCTGTATCTTGCGCAGACAAGAATGCAGTGAGAAAGCAGAAAAATGATATCCCTAAGACTCTTTTTAAATTCATTTATTTCAAACTATTCAAGTAAGGAGCTAGTGCAGCAGATTTCTCATCATTCTGTTTTATAAATCGAACACCCCTAGCTTTAAGTTCTTCTACACTGCTAATTAAATTAGATGCCGCTTCTTCCTCCTTCGCCATGTTAAGTTTAACATACGCCTCGTTTATTTCAGAATTGTTCTTATCATGACTTGCGTTTTCCAATAATGCTTGCTTAAAGTTCTCTAGCTGAGATTTAGTTCTACCAAACTCTACTTTCATTTGACTCGTTCTTTTACCAAAACGCTTAACCACGGACTTGACCCCTCTGTATGAATCTAATAATAATCCATTAGCCTTATCTATCTCACCGCCCGAAGCTTCTTCCACGAACTGTATAGTACTCTTTATGGTCTCCAACCGACTATTAATCTCCTTGTGAGGGATTTCATCAAACCCTTTTTTCGCATCTGCCACTTGTTCTAATAAATAGTTGATTTTTTTAACCTCACTGGTAAATTCAGAAGATTGGTTACATGAGAAGAGCCCTAATGTCAAACACGAAAAAAATATTAAAAATCTCATTTAAATTTACGGATAAAGAGTTGAATTAAAATTACATTAATAAGCGAGTAAAGGGTCACAAATTATGCCAACATCGACTAATCTAAATAATCGAAGCCGGTATATTTCACAAGTGCTTCAGGAATTCGAACTCCCTTTTCATCTTGATTGTTTTCTAACAAAGCCGCTAAAATTCTTGGCAGTGCCAAAGCACTTCCGTTTAAGGTATGTGCTAGTTGAGTTTTTCCCTCTTTATTTTTAAACCTTAGTTTAAGCCTGTTTGATTGATAGGTCTCAAAATTAGAGATTGAACTAACTTCAAGCCATCTTTTTTGTGCAGCGCTATATACCTCCAGATCATAAGTCAACGCAGCCGTAAATCCTAAATCTCCTCCACATAATCTTAATGTTCTAAACGGAAGCTCTAATTTTCTTAATAGACTTTTCACATGCTCTACCATATCATCCAGAACAACATAAGAATTCTCAGGATGTTCTACTCTTACTATCTCTACTTTATCAAACTGATGTAATCTGTTTAATCCTCTTACCTCCTTGCCGTATGAACCAGCCTCCCTTCTGAAACATGGCGTATAACCACAAAGCTTATGAGAAAATTCAATCTCCTTTATAATTACATCTCTAAAAATATTAGTAATCGGCACCTCACCGGTAGGAATCAAATAAAGATTATCTACTTCGGTATGATACATTTGTCCTTCTTTATCAGGGAGTTGACCCGTAGCTATTCCACTAGCTTCATTTACTAAATGCGGAAGAATCACTTCTTCGTATCCAGCCTCTGTAGCCTCATCTAAAAAGAAATTTATAAGTGCGCGTTGTAATTTCGCCCCTTTTCCTCTATAAACTGGAAAACCTGCTCCAGAAATCTTCACCCCCAACTCAAAATCAATGAGACCATATTTATCAGCGATTTCCCAATGAGGAAGAGCTTCAGCATGAAGATTGGGTATAGTCCCTTCCTCATCAATCTTCTTATTATCAGAATCGTCTTTTCCGGTTGGAACATCAACATGAGGTATATTAGGCACGATGTAGAGTAATCTTTTAATTTCCTCCTCAGCCTCAATCATTTCCTCCTTTAAAGCATGGCTCTGTTCTTTTAAAAGAACAGTCTCTTGCTTTAGCACTGAGGCTTCAGCTGCTTTTCCAGATTTGAACAAATCACCAATCTCTTTAGACAATCTGTTGCTCTCTGCTAGAACAGAATCTAACTCAGATTGACTCGCTTTCCTTTTATCGTCTGCTGATAGAATGCCATTGATTTCTGAAGTGAAATCCTTATTTCTAACTTTAAGCAGCTCTATAGCGCCTTCTATATTCTCTCTTAATTTATTAATTTGAAGCATGATAATATTATATATAAAAAATCCCTGAGCTGCATAGAAAGCAATTCAGGGATTCAATAGTATTATTATTTAACAGAACTACCTTTAAGCTGGATCTATAGATACAAAGGATCTGTTATCTCTTTTCTTTTTGAATACAACCTTGCCATCAGTTAATGCGAATAGAGTATGGTCTTTACCCATACCTACATTATCACCTGGATGATGAGTTGTACCTCTTTGTCTTATTATTATATTTCCGGCTATGGCAGCTTGGCCACCAAAAATCTTCACACCAAGTCTTTTACTTTGAGATTCTCTACCGTTTTTAGAACTACCGACACCTTTCTTATGAGCCATGGTTTTAAGTTTTAAGATACCTGCTTTATAAAGCAGGTAAGTTATTATTAATTTTTTTTCCTCCCTCTAATTTGTCTTGGAGGACTCTTAACTCCCACTAGTATGCTAAGAAGCCAAAACAGCCTCTATACTTCAACCTCGTAGGATTTATTTTATTCTATCTTGACCTTCTTTTATTTAGAATTTTTAATCTAGATGCTGGTAACTTCGTAACTCCATTAATTCTAGCTGTGTTTAAGTGCTCAACACACTTCAGGCCTTACCTTTTTTATTTTTTCTCCGAATCGTCACCACTACTTTTAGCAGGTGCCTTTTTAACAGGTGCCTTTTTAACAGGTGCCTTTTTAACAGGTGCCTTTTTAACAGGTGCCTTTTTAACAGGTGCCTTTTTAGCAGGCGCTGCTAAAACTTCTTTCGCAGGAGCGACATCTGCCTTAACTGTCTTTTTTGGTGCTGCCTTACCACCAGCTAACGTTATCTTTTCGATAGTTAACTCAGTAAGATACTGTCTATGACCATTCTTTTTCTTATACCCTTTTCTTCTTTTCTTCTTGAAAACGATAACCTTATCTCCTTTTAGGTGTCTTTCAACCTTGGCGGAAACAAATGCACCACTGATAGCTGGGGCGCCAACTGTTGTTTTTCCATCATTTTCAACTAAAAGAACGTTGTTGAATTCAACTTTTTTTCCCTCTTCAGTTTCTAGACGATGAACAAAAACTCGCTGGTCTTTCTCTACCTTGAACTGTTGCCCTGCTATTTCTACTATTGCGAACATATTGTTAATAATTTTTGAGCGTGCAAAAATATAACTTTATTCTGGTTATTCCAATATTCTTTTATGAAAGATTACATTGTTAAGCAGAAGACGACATACTCCTACTCCTACTGAGCTTAACTAAGTAGACCCCGAGCAAAATCACTCCCCCAAACGCCAGTTGAATTAACGAATATTCCTCTCCAAAATAAACACCCCACATCACAGCTACCAAAGGAATAAGGTACGTCACCAAACTGGCAAAAACAGCCGAACTATCTTGAACTAATTTATTAAATAGAACTAAAGCAAATGCAGTCCCTACAGCACTCAACACCAAGCAATAGCCCAATCCATTCATCCCTTCTTCATTGTTCAATAAAACATCTTTGAAATCTGTAAAACACAATACTATTCCACCTGGAATAGCTGCTATAAAAAGCCCCAAGGACGCTATTACTATGGCGTCTATTTGTGAAAGTTTGTTTTGAATCGTGTTCACGCTCAAAGAATAGCAAATAGTAGCTATAACGATTAAGCCTGCGTAACCAAGATATACTGAGGAAGTATTGACGCCTTCAGTTTTCACAAACACTAATCCAGCCGCTCCTACAAAACCTACAAAAACCCCAACAACTGCTTTCTTATTCAATTTGAGACCAAAAAGAAGCATTCCAGTAATGACTGTAAATAAAGGAACTAGGGAATTTAGTATCCCTGCTAAGCCAGTATCAATTTCTTTTAAAGAAATAGCAAATAAAAATGCCGGGATTCCATTTCCGCATATTCCAACAATGGCTATTGGAAAAAAAAGTGCACTTCTTAACTTAGAAAAGTGTCTAATAGCCACTGGCAATAAAACTAACCCCGCTAAAACTAACCGTAAACTACCTAAAACAATTGGCGAATAAAGAGGCTCCCCTTGAGAATCAGTCAACACAAAAGACATCAAAATGAATGAGCTACCCCATATTAAAGCCAAAACAGAAAGCACAAGTGCGTTTTTCAATTCTTTACTCACTCCAGTTGTTATAATTTCTGCAAATATCGATTCTTTGAATAGGCTAATCACTAATTTTACCAGTAATTTAAATCACAATATCATGAAAGTTTTCGCTACCCTAATTTTTAGTTTTTTCTTAATAACTAGCTGTAACGAATCGACTAGGCAGTCTTCAAGAACGAC
Organism: Flavobacteriales bacterium UBA1958; assembly: GCA_002336675.1. Lineage (GTDB taxonomy): Bacteria > Bacteroidota > Bacteroidia > Flavobacteriales_D > Sanyastnellaceae > ASP10-05a. The sequence goes on from DDEI01000020.1 coordinate 46,357, forward strand.
ATCTAATGCCTCTGTAGAAATATCTATCCAAGGAATGACCTGTGAGAAAATGTGCGGAGGAACTGTATGTAGAGGCCTCGAGAAACTTGAGGGAGTTAACTCTACTGAATTGGCCTTTAATCCAGAAAACCCAATAGATTTGGTAACTGTAAATTTCGACTCCTCTATAGTTTCTGCTAAAGAAATGAAAGAAAAAGTAGAGTCAATAGCTGGTGGGGTTTATAAAGTGAAAGAAATTAATTAGCTATTCTTAACTAGAGCAGCTTTTTTTACTCTATATTTTTTTATGGCTTCAAAAAGAAATCAGTTGTTTGACTATTACTCTGATTAAGATCTCTATCATAAATATAAAACTCGAACCTGCAGGTATCGTATGAGCTATTAAAGTTGTAGTAAGGATCCACGAGACTATATGATATAGTCCCCTGCTGGGTCTGATTTTGGCCTGAGGGTCTCACCCAAGGAACAGTCTGATTAAAAAGCGCTGCCGAATAAAACGGACTAAAAAGAGGAAAGTCGTTTCCAAATCTTTTCCATACACCATCCTGTTTTTCATAATAGGTTAGAATTAAGTTATGATTATAAGGGGCTTCATCATAAGGCGAGAGACTATCTGACTGCTCAAGACCAAAATTTCCGTCACCATCAGTGAATTTAAAGTTCAAAACTAAATCAGAAGCTATTCGCTCTAGACTTGTATATTCGATAATAGGTTCATCTGGAAAGTCAGTATTTTTTAAACATGAAGCGAAAAAAACTGAAAAAACTCCAGCAAAAAGAAAATAGAATACTTTAGCGCGCATACCTCAAAATTAGTAAACTCTGTAATTAACTGACTTGTTTAGAAGAGAACAATTTATAAAATCCATTTTCGAGATAAACTCTTCACAAGAATTTAACGAATTAGCGGTGCAATTATTTCACCACCAAGCCTCCTCGGTTCAAGTATACAAAGACTTTTTAGGTTTTCTTAATATTCGTTCTTCTAACATTACTGAAATATCAGACATTCCCTGTCTCCCAATACAGTTCTTTAAAAAGAAACACATCCTCACAGAAGGGCTAGAAACCAAGACCATTTTCAGAAGCAGCGGAACATCGAGCTCTATTTCATCCGAACATTTAGTTCATGATTTAAGTCTTTATGAAAAATCTTTTAAAACACATTTCGAATCAACTTATGGCTCCTGTAAAAATTTAATCATCCTAGCCCTTTTACCAGCCTATTTAGAGAGGAAAGACTCTTCCCTGGTTTACATGGTCAACAGACTAATAGAACTAACTAAAAACAGCCACAGCAGCTTTTATAAGGACAACTACCAAAAGCTAGTTTCCAAAATTGAAAGCTTAATAATGTCAGAAAAGAGAATTGTACTTTTCGGAGTGACTTTTGGCTTATTACAAATAATAGAAAGATTCACGGGCCTAGACTGGAGCCATGTGACCATAATAGAAACCGGCGGGATGAAAGGTCGAGGAAGAGAACTTACTCGAACGGAACTTCACAAACACTTAAAGAAACACTTAAGAGTTTCAGAGGTCCATTCAGAATACGGCATGACTGAGTTACTTTCTCAAGGATATTCTAACGGAGAGATATTTACCCCTGCGCCATGGATGAAAGTAATGACCAGAGAAGTAGATGACCCATTTACTTCTGCTGCACATCACCGAACCGGTGGAATTAACGTGATAGACTTGGCTAACATAGATTCATGCGCATTTCTAGCTACCGATGACTTAGGGAAAACTCAAGAGAACGGCACTTTCGAAGTATTAGGAAGATTTGACCACTCCGATGTTCGAGGATGTAATCTGCTGGTTCAGGATATTTAAGAAACTACTTTAATAATGAAATAAGTCTTTTTACCGCGTTGCAATACTGCATACTTTCCATTCAACAAATCCTTTTCACTAAGCACAAAATCCTCTCCTACTTTAGATTTATTGACACTAACCGCATTTTCCTTTAGTGCTCTCCTGGCTTCTCCATTTGACTTTAAGAATCCTGTACTCTCGGCTAATGCCGCTACAATACCCATCCCTTCGAAGTCTGCTTTTTTAACTTCAGCCGTCGCACATCCTGAGAATAAATCATTAAAAGTTTGCTCATTTAGCTCTGCTAAATCTTCACTTGTAGATTTACCAAATAAGATTCCAGATGCCTTTTCGGCTTTCTCTAACTCAGATTCACCGTGCACGTATGTAGTTAGTTCGATGGCTAATGCTTTTTGCAACGCTCTCGCTCCTGGGTTTTCTTCATGATCAGCTATTATGGAACTAATTTCAGATTCTTCTTTAAACGTGAAAATCTTAATATAGCTTCGAGCATCTTCATCAGAGGTGTTTAACCAAAACTGGTAGAACATATATGGAGAAGTCTTTTTCGGGTCTAACCACACATTTCCTCCTTCAGATTTACCAAACTTAGTCCCGTCTGCCTTTTTCACTAAAGGGGCAGTAAGAGCGAATGACTCTCCTCTATTAATCCTTCTTACCATTTCGGTTCCGGTGGTAATATTTCCCCACTGATCGGAACCTCCCATTTGGAGTTTTACATTTCTATTGGCATTAAGCCAGCAAAAGTCATACCCTTGAATTAATTGGTAACTAAATTCAGTAAATGAAATTCCTTTGTCTATCCTAAGCTTTACAGACTCCTTGGCCATCATGTAGTTTACCGAAATGTGCTTACCTACATCTCTAATAAACTCTAAGAAATTAATTCCTTTAAACCAGTCATAATTATTTACCATTTCCGCGCTGTTCAACCCACAGTCGAAATCTAAAAACTTCTCTAACTGTGCTTTCTGGCAGTTTAAATTATGGTCTATTATAGAAGTATCTAATAATTGTCTCTCAGCAGATTTTCCTGAAGGATCCCCAACCAAACCAGTAGCTCCTCCAACTAATGCAAATGGTTTATGGCCTGCTTTCTGCAGATGAACCAATAAAATAATGGGAACTAAGTTTCCTATATGCAATGAATCGGCAGTAGGATCAAAACCCACATAGCCACTAGTCATTTCCTTTTTTAGCTGATCTTCTATTCCTGGCGTAAAATCATGAAGAAGTCCTCTCCATTTTAATTCTTGTACTAAACTCATGTTCTTATAATATTGAATCGCAAAGATAGTTAGAGTTTTTCTTCTATGACCTCTAATTTTATTCCTCTAGATCCTTTTATTAAAACAATCTTGTCAGCTATCATTAAGGATTCTATTTCAGCAAGTAAATCCGAGGTGTTCTTGTAACATTTATACGATTTACCGCCAGCTTTATAATATTCCTCACCCACGAATATGCCTACTAATCCAAGCTCTTCGGTATAGTCTATCATTTCTCTATGAGCGCTCAAGGACACATCTCCTAGCTCCAACATATCTCCAAGTATAAACAGCTTCTTCTCATTGGGAAATTCCATTCCTGAGAGGTTTAAAAGAGCAGCCCGCGTGCTCGTTATGTTCGCGTTATACGCGTCGAGAATCAGTGTGTTTTTTTCTGTTTTTTTAATCTGGCTTCTGTTATTCCTAGGTGTATAACGCTCTAAACTCCGGATAATTTTATTTACTGGAACATGAAACTTCAGCCCTACAGCCACTGCTGCTAAGGCATTCTCTAAATTATAAGCTCCTGTAAGATTAGTCTCCACTTCAGTAGAATTATAGCCTTCGCTTTCCCACTTGAATTTTAACGTTACCCCATGATGTGTAATCGTTCCTCTTAGTGGACTTTCCGTGTTAACGCTGTAGTATGACTTATTTTTCAAATCAATACCCATTTTTTTTAGGTGCATATTGTCTTTATTCATAAAAACGAGAGAATCATTATTTCCTAAAAAATCATAGAGCTCCTTTTTAGTTTTCATAATATTATCGAAGCTACCAAACCCTTCGAGGTGAGCCTCTCCTATATTAGTAATTAAACCGCACGTCGGCAAGCAGATTTCACATAGTTCTTTTATGTCCGCCCCCTTATTAGCTCCCATTTCTATGATGGCTATCTCATGTTCAGGTAAAATACTCAAGACTGAGAGAGGAACCCCAATGTGATTATTGAAGTTGCCTGCGGTAGCGTAGCTATTTAAATGAGAAGACAGAACAGCGTGTACTAGTTCTTTAGTTGTGGTTTTACCATTAGTTCCGGTAACACCTATTATAGGCAAGTCTAGGGTCAACCTGTAATCAAGAGCTAAATTTTGTAGTGCGGTTAACGTATCCTCTACTACCATGAACTTATCAATGTCTTTATAACTAGAATCACTTACGACACTTAAAACACATCCATCATCTAACGCCTTTTGGGCATAGGTGTTTCCATTAAAATTTTCTCCGCTGAGAGCGAAAAAAATCGCTCCATTATCTATCTTTCTGGTATCGGTGCAAATTTTTCTAGATGAAAGATATCTGCTCAATAAAAGTTCTCTTTTATTCATGAAAAATATTTTAGGTAAAATAAGGTCATAAAAAAACCACCTAAGAAGCTCTTAGATGGTTTTTATAAAAACTAAATTGTTCTATTCTTATTCCCAATCTATTCCTACAGGACTTCCCACTCTGTGCATAGCACATCTAAACCCTATAGTAGCTGTTCTTTGTCTTTCATCTAAAAACCTTCTAGAGCCCGGTGTAGTCCAGTAAGCTCTGTCTCTCCAGGAACCGCCTTTATATACTCTCGCCTTATCATTAACCAATGTAGTCACACCCCAATCATACATTCTAGTATCTTGTTTGTTTTCGTATGACGGGTCAGTATATCTAATACTAGATTCGAAGTCTCCATCTAAATAATCTATGTTATCAGATTTTCTGTAATTTCTTCTATCTATATTCTCCGCTACAGAAACATCTCTTTTTCTTAGTTCTCCAGGCTGAGCTAACACATACTCAGAAATCCCATCTAAAAGGTCAGGAGCAAATGTAGATTCAGAATCTTTTATCGCATCAATCCCTTCTTGAACTTTATACATAGCTTCTTCTTCGTTGTTCTCGTTTACATATTCTTTTGCCTCCTCTAGGAAACTATTCACGTTATCTAGAAGATTTAGATCTGAGTCTCTCAATCTCGACTGAGCTAATTTTTTATATGTCTCTAAATAAGATTGAATTCCGTCTAGATCATAAATTACGTAATCATACTTAGGAGCCAAAAAGCCTTCACTGTCTAAAACTTTGGTCTGAAATTTATTTCCCCTGAAAGCTCTGAATTCACTCTTATCATCAGGTGATAAGGGTCTGTAAACATCCATCACCCACTCACTAACATTTCCCGCCATATTATATAATCCATAATCATTAGGAGGATAAGAATAAACAGGTGCTGTGATATCAGCATTATCATTTAATGCTTTAGCTACCCCCATCATATCTCCTCTTCCTCTTACGAAGTTTGCGTTGATTTTACCGAAATATTTATCCCCAGGCCCTTTGTCATTTCGAACATAGTGCCCATTCCATGGATATGTCTTTCTATCGGTTATTAATTCGTCGTAAGAATTCCCTATTAAACCAAGAGCAGCGTATTCCCACTCCGCTTCTGTAGGTAATCTATATCTTGGAAGAAGAATACCATCTTCCAATTCTATATTTCTATATCCACTACTCAAAGGATTTAAATCCGTAATTCCATCATTCGCTTTTTCCCCTTCATATTGACCCCCGAAATAAGAGTCTGTAGTAAAGTGTTCTTCATCTACCTGAGAAGACGGGTTATGAACTAAAAGTCCTTCCCTAATTAATATTAGCTCATTTACTCTATCAGTTCTCCACTCACAGAAGTCGCTTGCCTGAAGCCAATTCACTCCTACTACTGGATAGTCATCGTAAGCCGGGTGACGTAAATAAAGTTCAACATATGGTTCGTTGTACTCCATTTTCTCTCTCCAAACTAGAGTGTCAGGAAGTGCATTTCTATAAACCTCCGGATAAGAATCTCCATAAATTCTCTTCAACCAGTAAAGATATTCTCTCCAATCTTGATTCGTTACTTCTGTCTCATCAATATAAAAAGAAGAAACTGTGACTCTTGTAGGCTGGGCATCCCAACTGAAGTTAACATCATCTTCTACCCTACCCATAGTGAAGGTCCCTCCTTCGATGAGTACTAATCCTGGACCTGTCTCTTGCTCTAAGTATGGTGTTTTCTCAAAACCTCCATTTTCTGGGCTATTGAAGGACCAACCTGTAGCTCCAGATCTTCCACTGCTTCCACATGAGTATAGAAAGAACACTAACCCAAACACGGCTAATGAATTTAAAATTTGTAGATTTTTCATGATTTCTTTTCCTTAGGTTTCTTCTTAATGTCTTAAAACTAGAATGAAGGACAATTTATTGTTCTGAATTTTGTTCTAACAGGTTTACAATCAAACTGGATAGTCATAGTTAGCTCATGAGAACCCCCACTACTAGGAGTTAATTGAGAAATGGTAACGTCATAACTATAACCAAATTTAATTACATCTGTCTGCACTCCTACCAAGGCTATGAATGAGTCATCGAATCTATACCATACCCCTCCTACCAAAGGCCCTTTACTTACATAAAGGCCTACATTAATCTGCTGAAACTCTCCTTGCCTCTGGTATAACAAATTCGGAGACAACTTAGCGTCACTATTTCTTCTTTTTGTATCAATAGGAATAACTGCTCCAGCGTGTCCTGTAAATCTCATAGGCAATGGAGAATTTCCGACCACTAGAGATTCATTGGGTTCTGTCAGGTGATGAACGCTTCCCCCAAAGTAAAGTCTATCACTGAATCCCACAAGACCTGCAGAGAAGTCAAGATTATTGGCTTGACCTCCTCTAGGGAGTTCAGCTGTTTGGTAGATAAATCCACTTCTTTCGTCAATCATATCATTAAAAGTAAGCTTCGACCAATCTAAGCTTTTCTGAAAATACTTTACCTCAAGCCCCGCTTTTATCGAGAATGTTCTAGAAAGCGCTTTCTGATAAGAGTAAATCCCCGCTACAGAGGTAGTTCTTAAAGTTCCTCTACCTGCTTGGTCATTCATCACAACAACTCCTAATCCACCACTAATCGTCGGGATAAACTGGTCGTAACTCGCGCTAGTCGTGACATAAGATCCACTTAGAGAAGGCCACTGATTTCTGTAGGCCATAACTAGTCTAGGGCACCTTGCGGATCCTGCAAAAGCAGGATTCAGATATAACGGGTTCGCGTAAAACTGAGTAAACTGCGGATCCTGAGCTTTAGCCTCAATGGAAACAGTCAAGGTTAGCACGAAAGCAAGCCCAAGGGTTATTAGTACTTGTGTAATTCTCATCTTCAGTCTGTATACGTTTATTTCAAACCACAATTATACGAAATATAACGACTGTGGTTAATTTTTCATCTTTGTTACAATATGAAACGCTATTCATCGTTTTTTTGTTGCCTCGCCATTAAAGACGAAAAAACAACATTTTCATAAATATGACAAAGAGATTTTCAGCTTTCATACTCTGCCTTTTAGGATTTAGCTACATCCTTATTGGTCAAAAAGCCAATTCAAACTCTTTTAAAATTAACTGGATAACGGAAAACTCTCAAAAGGTTACACCAATAAATGAAAGTTTTTTCGAAAATGAAGAGTTTGATGAGGCAGGAATTCCTTATACCATAATTTCGAAAGAAATAAAAGGCTCCCCTAAAAATGTAGAAATATCTTTGACTAATGTTCAATATGAGGTGGGAAATCTTAAAAACTTAAGCCTAGCTAAAATATCTTCCGACTTCAAGGTAGAAGGCAGCCTTCGTTACGGAGCCAACCAAGCATATGCCATAGCTAAAATAACCCCGGTAAGAAAAAATTCCAGTGGCCAAACTGAAAGACTGATTTCCTATGAGTTAGAAATTGTATCACGTGGAAATAGAAAAATAAAGTCACGAAGTAAATCTGCAGGAAATTCAGTTTTATCTGAAGGGCTCTGGTACAAAATAAAAATAGAAAGTGACGGCATTTATCGCATCGACAAGGCTTTTCTGGAAGAGAGCGGAATTGACCCAATTACAGTAAATCCAAATAACGTAAACATATATGGAAACACCGGGGACCAATTACCTATAGACAACAGCGTCTTTAGACATGATGACCTTGTGGCAAACCCTACTTTATTCAAGGGCAACACAGATGCTAATTGGGACAATGGAGAATATCTATTATTCTACGGGGATGGATCTAACTCCTGGGAGTTCGCTCCTTCAGAGAGTGGCATGGACTTTAATTTGGAAAAGCACTCCTACTCTAGCATAGGTTACTATTTCCTAAGGTTAGATGACATGAGCCCAGTTAGAATTTCCGATGGGGTCACCCCAGTCGGGCCTGCAGATTATAATTCAACGGAATTCGATGATTTCTTTTTGTACGAAACTGAATCGGTGAATTTAGTGAAAAGTGGCAGAGAATGGCTAGGAGAAAACTTTGATTTAAACACTCAACTCTTGCTGAACTTTAACTTTCCTAATATAATCTCCGAGACAAATTTTATGGAAATCACCACAGCTGCAAGATCTATAGGTGGAGTGAGTACTTTTTCATATTCACTGAATTCTGGAGAAGTGTTTTTAGAGCCCTACTCTGCCATATCCACAGGTGTAATCCAAGAGGTGGCTGTTGCCAACTCACAAACAATCCCATTTACTCCATCTAATGACAATATTCAACTTTCTATAGAGTTTGACAAATTTTCAGATGAGTCAGAAGGATGGCTTGATAATGTGGCTTTGCAATGCAAAAGACAACTCTCAATGTCAGGAAATTTTATGGATTTCAGAGATGTAGAAGCTGTAGGAAATAACGTAGTAGAGTACACTATTTCCAATGTTTTCAATCCTAATAATTTCTCAATATGGAATACCACCAACCCAACTTCACCGAGAAATATAGCTTTCAACGTGGGGGATGGCAGTGTAAATTTCAACTACTCTGGTGAAGAATTGGAAACATTTATCGCATTTAACAATAGCTCCTTCATATCACCAGAAATGATAGGTCAAGTGACTAATCAAAACTTGCACGCTTTATCTAATGTAGACTACATTATTTTAAGTAATCCTAACTTTTTAGGAGCGGCAGAGGAATTGGCAGAAATTCACAGAGCAGATGGATTGGTAGTAGAAGTAGTTACTCCAATTGAAGTTTATAATGAATTTAGCAGCGGGAACCCTGATGTTACAGCTATAAAAATGTTAATGAAAATGCTCTACGATGATGCTGCTGGAGATTTAGAAATAGCCCCTAAATATCTTTGTGTTTTTGGCGATGGAACTTATCAAAATAGAAGCTTAACTTCCTCAGACCCTTATGTCATATCGTATCAGTCAAAAAACAGCTTCTCACCAGTGAATAGTTATGTCTCTGACGATTATTATGGCTTATTAGACGATGATGAGTCTGAATCAACCTCGGACAAAATGGATATCGGAATAGGAAGGATAATAGCTAGATCTCAGCAAGAAGCATTTCAAATGGTGGACAAAGTTAGAAGGTATAAGTCTCAAAACAATACTCTAGACGGTGGCTCAGCTTGCACAGGCGATGGGACTAATTCTACTTTTGGCTCTTGGAGAAATAAAATAATATTTATCTCAGATGATCAAGATGGCAATAACATAGATGGCAATATTCACATGCGATATTCTGAAGAATTACATGACACCATAAAAAATAACCATTTAGAATTCAATATCGATAAAATTTATGCGGATGCTTATGTTCAAACCTCCACTCCAGGAGGAGAGAGGTATTATGATGCCAAAGAAAACATTCAACGGGCAGTTCAAAATGGAGCCCTAGTAGTAAACTACATTGGTCATGGTGGAGAGAAAGGATGGGCTCATGAGCGCATCTTAGACATTCCTACAATCAGAAACTGGACAAACACTACCAAAATGCCGGTTTTTATAACTGCAACATGCGAATTAACAAGATTCGATGACCCAGAATTTTTATCCGCAGGGGAATTAATTTATCTAAACCCCGATGGAGGAGCCATCGCCATGATGACTACTACTCGAATAGTCTTTAGTGGAAGCAATCAATCTCTCGCTAGGGCATATTACCATGCGGCTTTCGGCTCTGAAACGACACCTGAGCAAACTCTTGGCGAGTCCTATAGACTAACTAAAAATGCTGTCAACGGAATTAATCAGAAGAATTTCTCATTAATAGGAGATCCCGCGTTAGCTCTAGTCCACCCTAAGAAAGAGGTGTATACCTCTTCTATTAATAGCACCGAGGTCACGCAGTTCACTGATACGCTTAGTGCTTTAGAGACGGTCACTGTAGGCGGTTATGTAGGAGATGAGAACGGAAACATCATGTCAGACTTTAATGGCTTCGTGTATCCCACGGTATATGACAAAGAACAAATTTTATTCTCATTAGCAAATGACGCAGGAGACAACAGCATAGTTCCTTACCCATTTGACCTTACTAATAATGTACTTTATAATGGAAAAGCAACCGTAACCAATGGGAATTTTGAATTTACATTTGTAATCCCCCGTGATATTAACTATCAAGTCGGAGCTGGAAGAATTTCATACTATGCTGTAGATGGAAGCATAGATGGTCATGGGCAATACAGTGACTTCCTCATAGGAGGGTCTTCTGATGATATCGTTCTAAATGAAGAAGGTCCTAATATAAAACTATATCTGAACAATACCGACTTTATAGATGGAGGAATTACCGATGCAATTCCTATTCTTCTTTCTAAACTACAAGACGAAAATGGAATTAATACTGTAGGAAATGGAATAGGTCACGACTTGAAAGCAGTCATAGATGAGAATACCTCTCAAGCTATAATCCTAAATGAATATTACGCTGCAGATGAGGACTCCTATCAAAGTGGAGAAGTTCGTTTCCAATTATCTGAGCTTAGTGAAGGGAATCATACGCTTTCATTAAAGGCCTGGGACACGCACAACAACTCTTCCGAAGAAATCTTAAATTTTACGGTGGTTACAAGCGAAGAATTGGCATTAGATCACGTTCTTAATTACCCCAACCCTTTTACCACGAGAACAGAGTTTATGTTTGAGCATAATGCGGCGTGCAGCACTCTTGATGTTCAAATTCAAGTTTTCACTGTAGGAGGGAGTTTAGCCAAAACAATAAATAGAAGAATAGGCAGTTCAGGATACAGAGCTAACGGTATTATCTGGGATGGAAAAGATGATTTCGGAGATGAATTGGCCCGAGGAGTCTATGTTTACAAAGTTAAAATAAGCACTCCCGAAGGTTTGAGTACGGAAGAATTTCAAAAGCTTGTATTACTAAAATAGAAACATAAAACCTAAACAAGACGTATATTTGCACACCTTACAAAAGGCCTAAAATGTTTAAACAACTAATTATAATTACTGCCGTTTTATTGGCTTCAATTCAAGTTAAAGCGCAAAATCTAACTAATGAAGAAGCTGCTGCTGCTGTTCAGCTAAACACAATTACTACTGCAGTGCCATTTTTACTTATAGCCCCTGACACGAGAGGAGGGGCATTAGGAGATGCTGGGGTAGCTACATCACCAGACGGTAATTCTTTACACTGGAATGTGGCTAAACTTGCTTTCTTGGCAGAGATGAGTGGAACCAGAGTGAAATCAGAGAGACCAGATTTTGGTATTTCACTTTCTTATTCTCCATGGCTAAGGAGTTTGGTAGACGACATGAGTTTAGCCTATTTATCGGGATATAAAATTTTAAATGACAAACAAGCTTTCACGGGAGCCTTGAGGTTTTTTGATTTAGGTACTATTACTTTTACTGACATTAATGGAAGTGTAATTAGAGATTTTAAGCCGATAGAGTTTAGTTTCGACTTAGGATTCTCTCAGAAACTTTCCGACAAATTAAGTGGAGGGTTCGCA
>DDEI01000044.1 GCA_002336675.1 Flavobacteriales bacterium UBA1958
AGGCGTTGCAACGCGAACTCGTCTGCATCTTTAGCTAGCTTACTTCTATGAACTAGTAAGCCGTGTGGCTTATTAATGGCTACATAAGAGTCGTCTTGGAAAATTATTTCTAACTCCAATTCTAGTTTGATTCAACTTCTTGAGTAGAAATATTCTTAGCCAATTTCTTCTGATACCTTCCTTGCACTAAATCTACTATTACCAGAACAAGGATTACGAAATAGAAGGTAGTCTGGCTCATCGGAACAATTTCATTTCCGAAAATTCTTAAATGAGCTAAATGCCCGCCTTCAGTGACTAACATTATTCCTACGATGAAAAGAATAAACAAACCAAGAACCTCGTACATTCTATTTTTAGCTAAGAAAACAGAAATTCTATCTGCCAAGAGAAGCATTAATAACCCGCTAGACACTATGGCTATAGTCATAATTATAAACGCAGTGGTAGGATCTTCTATATCACTAGTAAGACCTATAGCTGCCAGAATAGAGTCGAATGAAAACACTAGATTCATGAGCACGATACTAGCAATCACAGAATTACTCGACTTCCCTTTTCTCTCCTTTTGATCTGCAGCTACATCAAGGTCCTCAGTAGCTATCATATGCCAAATCTCTTTTATAGCAGTGTAGATAATAAAACCTCCACCCACAAGCACGATAAGACTATGACCATTGAAAGCAAATTTCAAATATCCTTCGACCTGACCTGTTAAGAATGATAAGGGCTCCTGGAAAAAGTCTATAACACGAATTAGCACAAAGAGCAAAACAATTCTTAGTGCTATAGCTATTAGAATACCAACTTTTCTAACTCTAGGCTGTTCATCTAGAGGAGCTTTTTTAGACTCCAGTGAGATATATAATAGATTATCAAACCCTAAAACGGCCTGTAATAATACAAGCATTAATAAGGTAAATGCAGCTTCCAACATGTGTTAAATTTTAAGGCAATGTTACAAAAAAATAGCTCTGACCCCTTTTCTATTCGAGAAGTGAATGTGTAAGATGACCTCTTTAATAACAGTTGAATAGTGAGGATTTATACCGTAAAGTAAAGCACAGAATTTTGAGTTATAAGCAGACTGGAGATTTCATGAGGGGATTTCTAAATGAATAAATTACTTTTGCCTAAAAATTAAAGTAAATGACTGCAGAAATACACACAGCAAAAGGCCTTATGAAGGTGGAGTTTTATCAGAAAGATGCTCCTAATACAGTAAAGAATTTCACGGATTTGAGTAAAAAAGGGTTTTATGATGGGCTTACATTTCATAGAGTTCTTCCTGATTTCGTAATCCAAGGTGGTTGTCCACAGGGAACCGGAGTCGGTGGTCCAGGTCATGAAATCGACTGTGAGTTAGATGGTGGAAATCAATTTCATGATAAAGGTGTTTTAAGCATGGCTCACGCAGGTAGAAATACAGGTGGGTCACAATTCTTTATTTGCCACAGTAGAAATAATACTTCTCATTTAGACGGAAATCACACGTGTTTCGGTAAGGTAGTAGAAGGTGTAGATATCATAGATGATATCAAAGAGGGTGACAAAATTGAAAAAATAGTAGTGATAGACTAAGGTTTGGAAAACATAGTTCAGAAAAAAAGGCTTTTTATTAAAAGCTTTTTTTTGTTTATAAGAAAGTCAATAGCCTCCCATAATGATTATACCGGGAGGCTTATGAATTAATTATTGTGTTTATTCTAGAGAGATAGAGTATTAACCTGCATAGAGCCTAACTCAATCTATTTCTTTAAACAAAGGAACGATATTCAACGCTTTGAACGTTCTGTGGGAATTATTTGTAGGTATAAACAAACGGAAAATTCATGGGTGGCTTAGATCTAACAAGTAAAGCATATTTTTTATTTACTGATAAATAGTCATGTAAATTTAATAATCACTTTTCCTTTTACTCTCCTTTCGGAGAGTTCTGAAAAGGCTTTATGTGCCTCTGTGAATTGAAATGTCTTATGTATACTAGGCTTTAATCTTCCTTGCGTGTATAGCTCTGTGAGAGCATTCATATTGTCTCTAGCTATCTTGGGATGTTTTGTGCTAAACGTACTCCAGAATACTCCTATTATATCGGCACCTTTAAGCAGGGGTAAGTTTAGTGGAAGCTTGGCTATAGATCCAGAAGCGAATCCAATCACTAATAACTTCCCTTCCCAGGATAAAGATCTAAAGCTATTTTCGGAGTGTTTGCCGCCTACCATATCGCATATCACATCTATGCCGTCTGATGAAGTTTTTTTTAACCTTAATTTCAAGTCTTCTTTCTCATAATTAATAGTAAAGTCAGCTCCTTGAGTTTGGCAGAAGTCAGCTTTCTCATCAGACCCTACGCAGGCTATTGTTTTGCAATCGAACGCTTTGGCCAATTGCAACGCTGCGACTCCGACTCCGCCTGAAGCTCCAAGAATAGCCACAGATTTCCCAGCAGAAACGGAGGCTCTATTAATTAAGGCATGATATGCAGTCCCGTAAGCTACGGTAAACGCTGCGGCCTCATTAAAGGACATGTTTTTTGGCATAGCAAATACATTTTCTACCTGCACAGACGTGAATTCTCTGAGAGCACCAGTAATCATATGTGCCATTACGTCATCTCCTTTTTTAAAGAGCAGAACGTTTTTCCCTGCGTATTCTACAGTTCCCGAAACCTCTCTTCCAGGCACGAATGGGAGTGTGAGACCATACTGATCTAATCCTTTAATGGTAAGCGTATCTGGGAAGTTAAGTGCCGCAGAATGAACTTTAATTAGAACTTCATCAGATTTTACAATGGGAATCGGAGAGTCTATAATTTTTAAGTCAGACGGACTTCCATAAGAAGAACACACCAGTGATTTCATGACTCAAATCTAACCCAAAACCAACTTAAAAGACTATTTTAATCTTCGAAACAAAGGAAGTCTTTTCTAGTTTAAGCTCTGCCATGCTTGAATATAGGGTTGACAGCTATCCAGAACAGTACGGGAAAAAAGTGCATAGGAATAACTAATCCCGGAAATAATTCGGGAAATTCAAGTTCTAAAGGAAGCTGCACAGAGAAAGGATAGATACAACTGAAAAAAGTAAGGGTTAGAAAGGCGATGTTAAACACTACATCTGTAACATCTCCATCTGATAATTTAGTGCTAAGAAAATAATAACCAGCTGAAGCTATAAGTGAGCCAAGGAGACAGGTTCCCATGACGGAAAAAATATTTATAACATCTGAAAAGTCTACTCGCAAAGAGGTACTGTAAACTTCACTGTAAAATAAACACACTATTGCTGATACTAAACCCGATAGAAGGCCATGTAGAAAAATTTTTCGCATTTAATTAATTAGAAACTGGACTATTTAATACTACAGCAAGCGATTAACTAGCTTTATTATCCATGCCTTTCATTGGACCTATATTAGACTCCAGCCTACCTCATCAAAAGTACCTTAAACGTATTGACTTCGAACTGAAAAGCTAAAGTTATTTATTTCATGATATATTTGATAAAGAAAAACTACATAACTTATTGATGATGTTTATGTTTAATTAATTATTTGGATTTAAAAATACCGAAAAGAGTATGATTATCTATTTATTTTTTAATTGAATTAGCTTTAGGTAGACACCAACTTTTTGATAAATAATTCAAAGAACTAATAATAAACCTTAAGAGTTTATTTAAATAGCTTCAAGGCAGTAACTACTCTTTCCATATTCAAATCACTTATACATTTCGGGGTACGAAAGATACATTTGTTAGATACACAAGGCGCACATGCTAAATCAGGCTTTCTAATTATCTTTAAGTTTTGGGTGTTGAATGGTCTCGTATTCCTTTCATCTCCAGCACCGAATATGACTACTGTATTTACTCCAAAAGCATTGGCTATATGCGCTATTCCAGAATCAGTGCTTACAACAAAATCCATGCTCCCTACTAATTCAAATAGCTCTTTTAGAGATGTTCTTCCTGCTCTATTTTCAATTCTAAAGTCCTCAGGAAGTAGATCTAATACTTTCTTCACATAAGGAGCCTCTTTATTTGAACCAGTTAAATATATAGTGTAGTTGTCAGTTTCTCCAAGTTTTAATAGCAAGCTTGCAGCGCTTTCAAAAGGTATTCTCCGAGAGAATGCTTCTGAGTTTATATTTAAAAGTAAGTTTTTTTTGTCTGGAGTATTGCTTACTAGCGCATTTCTCTCTCTAAGTTGCAATGAAGATTTGACTTCAGCAGCATCGAGAGGGGAGAATTCTTTTAGAAGATGTAAATAGTCATTTACTCTGTGCTTTCCGATCGGTTTCTCGTATGATTTGCTGAATAGAAAATTTCTCATTTCACTCTTAAAGCCTATCCGGTTTTTACTATGTGTAAAATATCCGATCCATGCAGATGAAAAAGAGTTAGGTAAACAATAGAAAAACTCATAATCAAACTTTTTAGAGAGTTGTTTGCCGAATTTATATCCACCTACAAATCCTTTATGTTCTTTCTTAGAATAAGTAGAAATTGTATCTATTCCTTCTGCAAATGCTAAGATATCCTCTAGCCCATTTTTAATTACGACATGGATTTGATGGTCAGGGAATTTTTTTTTCACTGCCTCTACGAAAGGTAGTGCCATAATGACATCACCTACCCAATTAGGTAGTCTTACGAGAATATTCTTCTGGGAATTATCTTTCACTAATTTCATTAAGATTTTTCAAATCTAGTAATACTGCTAGATTTATAACGCAAAGTTGAGCGTGTAATTTTATTATCTCTTGACAACGGCATAATTAACATCTACATATTGTTTGCTGAATTCAAAAATATACTTCACTTATATTTGATTTTATTTTGAATGAACGAATTATTAATCTACATAGATTATTTAGGAACCCTAGCGTTTGCTATTAGCGGAGTTCTGATAGGCACAGAAAAGAAGTTCGATTTATTCGGTGTTCTGATATTGGGGTTTGTTACTGCTATAGGAGGAAGTACATTGAGAGATATACTCATAGGAGTGAAGCCAATGGGATGGATGCAGAACGAAGTTTATTTCTATCTGATTTTTTCTGCTATTCCTGTCGTGTACTTTTTTAAAAGCACCATATTGAAATGGAGAAAAGGAGTTTTCATGTTTGATACCATAGGAATAGGAGTCTTTACCATTATCGGAGTTCAGAAGACACTATCTGTAGGACTTTCTCCATTAGTGGCTGTTCTTATGGGAGTCGTTTCTGCGGTTTTTGGTGGAGTGCTAAGGGATGTGCTTTCCAATGAAATCCCGTTGATTTTTAGAAAAGAGATTTATGCGTTTGCTTGCTTAGTAGGAGCAGTAACTTTTTTAATCTCCGACTACTTTTTATGGAATGAGTTGGCGAGTGTAATTTCCATTACCGTAGTTATTCTGGTGAGGATTTCAGCTATACTCTTAAAGTGGGAGTTACCCTTTAATGTAAGGAGTAAGAATTAGAAATTTAAGTTTATATTATTGTCTAGATTCTCCATGTTAGAAAATAAATATGGACCTAGAATTTCCCGTTGAATCGCTTTAGATTTTTCTTCTTTAGTTGTGAAAACACTTGTAACAGATTCATTATTAAAGGAAACTCCACGTGTATTCACTTGAATAAAGAAAACTACAAACGCTGCGGAGAAGACACCTAGAGTCAGTTCTTTTTTTCTTCTGTTAATGAGTAGTATTAAACTATTTATAATCACTACAGAAGCTACTATAAGAAATAAATCGTAGTTATTCCACCACCATATTTTTCCTAATCCACCGTAGTATTCAGTTGAAGGAAAAAGCAATCGTACTCCGCGCCATGAGCCAGATGGAGTAATCATATCCTCCCATAAATGCATTACATACCCCAGAACAAAGGCTACCATGCTTAGCCTTCCGTCATGCCATCTGGCAGACAATTTAGCCCTTAACGGGCGTTTAGTTCTGCTGATTAAACCGCCTATTAGCCACCACGCAAGTGGCGCTAAAAATGTCATAGATAAAGAGTGCATAAATCCATGATGAGAATACCATAGTTTACCAAAGTAGATTTGTCTGCCAGTATGCTTAAAGCCAAAAGTCTGGCCTATGACAGAATCAAACTTAGACCATAAAGAAATAGCATCTATATCAGGCATAGCACCCGCTAAAGTCCCTGCGAAAATGATGTAAAGCTTAGATTTAAATTTTCTTTTAGAAAATGCAGCTACCACCGTTCCGGCAGCCATTCCTGTTACTGTATGTGATAAAATATCCATGAGGTTCTAAAATGATAAAGAAAATCAAAAGGAACGGGGAAGTTTATTTACGGTTAAGTAGTTGTTGACATTCAATATTATAAAAACTAGCTTTCTTCTTTTGGTTTTACACCAAAGATTCCAACTCTAGCTCAAAATCATAACGCAAATCTTCATGAACTAGCAGCATTTTTTTATTGATCATGTCTAGCTGCCTGCTAAATAGATTAGCCAGTGTAACATTATAATCAATGCTCGGATTTAGCTCCCTCATTTCATGACAGAAGTAAATTAAAAGTTCTATTTCAGTTTCCTTTTTCTTAGAGTAACGAATATGTTTTTTGACGTTTCTGAGGATTTTTCTGATGCTTTTCTTCATGAAATAGTATGAGCTCACATTAATTAATGAGAACTCTTCTTTTATTTCTTCCTTAACACCATCAATGTAACCGCGCTCATCTTCCGCCTCGAAAAGCAGATAGGTGAGTAGTTCCTTATTCTCTTTTTTGAATTTGGTAAGACTTAGGCATAGTTCTACAAGCTGCTGATTATCTCTGCTTTTTAGTTCGTCTTTTAGTTGTTTTACTGTAGCGGGTTTCATGACTTAATCTTTTTAAAAAAAGGCTTTTTTATAGATGGAATTCAACAGTTCGAAAAGTAGTTAAGTTATAGAGCCCCTCTACTTTTAACTTCCAGATACTTATTTATTACATCTGCTGTAAGTGTTTCTGTAGTAACTGAGATATTCAAAATTCCATGTCTATCAAGCTCAGCATGAATCAAAGATTTTTCACGACCTACTTTTTTAGCCAATGTTTGGTCATAAATATCATGGAGATTCTTAGCTGGTTTTTTACCAAAATCTGTAAGCTCAGTGTTCTCAAAGATAACCACCAGTAGGAGGTGTCTCTTAGATATAGCCAGTAATTGGGCCATCACTCGCTGTAATGAATAAATACTCTCGAAGTTAGTGTAGAGAATACAGAAGCTTCTTTTAGTGAGATGCTTTCTCGTGGAGTAAAATAGCAACTCATAGTTGGCCTCATTCGAGCTTTCATTTTGAGCGTAAAGGCTTTTAAGCATAGATTTTAATTGAGAGCTGCTGTTATTTGCCTCTAAAAATGTATTTACCTGCTTGTCGAAACTTATTAGCCCAGCCTTATCACTTTTTTTAAGAATGATATTAGAAAGAGCCAGAGCGGTATTGATAGAATGGTCCAGTAGAGTGAGTCCATTAAAAGGCATTTTCATACTTCTACTCGTATCTAGAATTTGATACACGGGTTGAGAGCTTTCTTCTTGGTAGTGATTGGTCATAATATGACCAGTTCTAGCAGATGCCTTCCAGTTAATAGTTCTAGGATCATCTCCAGGTATATACTGCTTTATTTGCTCAAATTCAGAGCCGTGACCTAATCTTCTGGTTTTCTTAACTCCTTCATCATTACTTAATCTTTTAGAAGCATAGAGTTCAAATTTTTTCATTTGAATTACAGAAGGGTAGACATCTATTTTCTCATCACGTTGCTGAGTAAGCCTTCGTTCTAAAAGAGGAAAGAACGTTTGCACAAAAATGTAATTATTACCAAACGTGTAAATGCCTCTTGCGATGGGTCTTATAGAATATTCTATTTCTTTAGTTGACTGAGATAATAGAGTCAGAGTATGAGTAGAATTTCTTATCCCTAGTTGATAGGGAAGCGATTCAGTGAGGGTGATATTTAATTTGAGTGGACTTTTGTTCGTTATTTTTAAACCTATTTTCTGGTTTTCTCCCAGGGATAAAATTTCAGGTAAAACCCTTTCAGCGGTTACACTTATTCTCGTGAAGAAAAGAAGTACAAACTGGATTAGAAGAGTAAATCCAGCCATGGCCAATAGCACCAAGGAAACAGCCCATAGAAACTCAAAAGAGAAGCTCAGAGCCATTAATAAAGCAGCAAAACCGCCTATATAGAATAGGTTCGAATGAAGGTAAAGCTGAGTGCCCCCATTGTACATGTTTTTTATGATAGAAGTAATGAATTTCACTATCTAGGAACTTCTATTTTAGCTGTTAGATCATTTATAACATCTTCAGTAGTTTTTCCTTCCAGTTCTTTCTCGGCACTAAGTAATATTCTGTGGTTTAATACTGGAGAAGCCACAGATATAATGTCCTCAGGTGTTACGAAAGCTCTCCCTCTAATAGCAGCTAAGGCCTTCGCACTTTTTAAAATAGCTAAAGAAGCTCTAGGGCTAGCACCTAAATAAAGGTCACCGTTATTACGCGTACTATTTACGAGCTTAGCTATGTATGCTATAAGCTCTGAACTGATATGCAGATTCTCTACTATCTCAGAACATTTTTTAAGGTTATCTACAGACAGAACTGCAGTTATATCATTTACTTTTTTCTGTCCAAAATCGTTTTTAAAACGCTCTAAAATTTTGGCCTCATCTTCTAAAGATGGGTAACTTAGTTTAAGTTTAAAGAGAAATCTATCCAGCTGTGCCTCAGGTAATTTATAAGTTCCTTCTTGGTCTATAGGGTTTTGCGTAGCAATAACAAAAAGAGGATAACCCATTTTATAGGTGTGATTATCTGTAGTCACTTGGCGCTCTTCCATCACCTCGAAAAGTGCTGCTTGTGTTTTAGCTGGAGCTCTGTTAATTTCATCGATAAGAATAAAGTTTGAGAAAATAGGTCCCTTCCTAAACTCAAATTCAGCCGTCTTCATATTTAGAATAGATGTTCCTAGAATATCTGAAGGCATTAAATCTGGAGTAAACTGTATTCTACTAAACTCACAGTCGAGTGTCTTAGCAGTAAGCTTTGCTAGAAGAGTCTTGGCTACACCTGGCACACCCTCTAATAACACATGTCCATTACTAAGTAGGGCTGTAAGGAGCATTTCTATGGTTTCTTCTTGTCCTACCAGAACTTTCTTTAATTCCTGTTTAACCGCTTCTACAGTGTTCATCACGAAAAGCACTTCATCACTTGTTTTAGGCAGTTGTATTCCTCCAGCTTCAGAAACCTCTTCTAGGTTTTCGTTACGAGTAGAAGATTCATTTTCTAAAGAAGAATTTTCGGTATTCTTCTCTTCTGGAATGTTGTTTTCTTCGTTCATTTATTTGCAGTTTAAGTAAAATGATTCTAATGCTTTATAAAGCCCTGTTAAACCTTTAGATTTAGAATCATCACCAAAATTTATTTTAAATTCTTTATCGAAAATAGCAAAGACATCTACCTCAGTAATGCCGGAGTTTTTAGCTATGAGCGGTATAAGTTCTTCTTTTTTTAGTGTGGTATTTAGTCTATACTTATTTCTTAGATAGTGCCTGAAATTGGCCATCATTTCTTCTGCTAAAACAGTGTGGTCTTTTGCGCTCAAGTAAAAACTGCTTAGTGCTTTTACATAATTCACAGAGGTGTTTTTAGGTGAATTGAAATACGGTATAATTGGCAGCCTTCTTTTGAATGAAAATAAGACGTAGAGCAGGCTAAAAATAAGTATAGTGTAAAAAGTCCATTTTAAACTTTTATGCTTCAGTATGAATGTTAGCGGAGAAGTGCTGTTTCCACTATTACCAGAAGTTAAGGGGCTGTAATGCTGGTTATAGTAGACGTGACCTTCATTAAAATCTTCTAAGATTCTATTGGCATAATTAAACCCTGAAGTTTCCTTAAAATAAATATTAGAAAATAGAATAGGATTTAGGTGCACATAAAGCGCTCCTTCTCCATAATTCATACTGAAGTAATAGATTAAAGAATCGTTTAAAACCGAAATAGGAGTGAAGTCTTCCTCAGTGTTATAATCGTTAAAAATAACATTGTCCAGTCCATGCCAAGTGAATTCTTCTAGGGAGTCTTTTTGAATAAATTTAAACGTGTAATTAATAGTATCTTGATCTAGAAATTTAACTTGAGCTACGGAGTCTACCAAATAAAGATTATGTGATTCCTCGTCATCCTTATCTGAATTAGACACGTCTATCTGGGAATTAGCGAAAGAAAAAGAGTTGGTCTTAGATTCCTGCTTAGGGGCGATTATCTCTGAGTAAGTAACCTCAAAATCGACACCCGTAATTTCTTCTATAAGGTTCTCTGGTATGATATCACTGCTAAAAAAGGCAGTATTTCCTCTTTCTATAAACCCTAAAAGTTTCTCTATATGATCTTCACTTAGTTTAATTCCATCTTCCACATAGACCATAGTTCCATAGCCAGAGTCTGCTGCCAAATCGAATTGCGCACTCTTTTTTATCAGTTCGAAATCATCCTTAAATGTTTTGGATAATACATCTCTGAAAAAACCGAGGTCATAAGGCTGGTAACTGTCCTCTCTCAGGTTTACATCCCATTCGTAGGATTTAGTTCTGTTTACTACGTAAAAGATAATCCCCACCAAAAGAGTTATTAATACTAGAGCCGTTATGTAGTTCTTCTGATTCAATTAGCGGTCTTAGATTTCAGGTTATTGATATGGCCAGCATACAAATCTAAAGTTTGAATTAGCGCAGAGTTAGAAAAGGAAGAAGAACCATACCATAAATTCTCGAAAATTAGTTTACAGTAACTAAACGAGTCTTTAAACGGGTTTCCTTCTAGCTCGTTCAGGTATTCATGATTGGTTTTTTGTTTTCTCCATTTAATGATTCCATTCTCGTCTAATAATCGGATGATATAAATAAAACTAAACCGAATAGCTAGCTTATAATCTCCCCCTAATTTAGCTTCATGAATATATTTTTCTAAATCATTATCGAATAAATTTTCTTCTATGGATTGAATATCATCTTCAGATAGACTGGTCATTCGAGTATTTAATTCTACACCAGGATTTTTAAGAACAGTGAATACAATGAAAAAGACCAGTGCACCTATAATCAAGACCATTAAAGAATGGCTGACCCATGAAGGAATAGAGAAGTTAAATTCTTTATTGATCTTTGGGTTTTCACTCGTATTCGATTCTGCGGGGGTAACATCTCCTTTTTTCTCAAAGAAATTTTCACCTGCAACAGTATTTTCCCAAGCATCTCTATCTAGAGGTGTGTGTTGATTAAGTGCTGGCGTTGCAACGCTTAATAAAAAGCTAAAAATGATATATGTATAAAAGCGACTCATGAATTTAGAGAGTGATTCATTCGTAAATTTTTAATCTTGGTTAGGAGCTCTGCGGCCGTCTTCGTCTCTTCTTGTGAGTGTTTGAAATAGTAAAATCCTGCTGCGGAAAATAAATGTGTGAGAATAGGAATGCTTAATGAAGCTGCATAAAAAACCACGTAGCTGACAAATGCTCTTAGCTCTTCATCTTCAAATAAGATAAGATATACATCTTCTAAAACCAGTGTATTAAAGAGGGCCATAAGTATAAACACTACGGCGCTTAATAATCCTAGAAAACCAAACAATAAGTAGGCTGAGCCCATAGACTCTTTGAGTATTTTTTTAGGGATTTCTATCCTTTTCCCATAACTATTGGCAGCTAAAAGGGATAAAATAGGATAGGTCATTACCAGTAAAAACCAGAAGTAGGAATTTAGAAGGGGTAAGAAAATTAATCCAGCCAAGAGGAGCTTATAAATACTGAAAACCGCACTAATTTTTTTCTTCGATACCAAGCTGTGAATCATCAAACTGCTAATTATCGCAAATAAAGATAATATGGCGTATGAAAGAATACTATGAGTATTCATCCACATAATGATAAATTGGTCTTCTTCAAATAAGTCAGAACGAAACGGAGTCGATTCGAAAATCTCAGAGGTGATAAAGTAAGATATGGCTATTCCGAAAACTAGAGACAGAGATAAGAGCATAGGCTTATTAATAACACTTACGAATGACAACCGAACCAACTGTGGTAACTTAAATATCCGCCCTTTTTTAAAGGCTATATCGATAGACTTTTCTACTGGAATAGGGTCGGCTAATTTTTCTTTATTCTGAGCAGCTATTTTTCTAGGATACCAGCCGAAATAGAATAGAATAAATAACAGGGAAACTAAGATTACAGCGATTCTTACAGCTGCAGAAGCATCCGTGTCTCGAGTAATAAACCCTTCAATGAAACCAGCTATAATAAATAGCGGGACAGTACCTAGAAATATCATTAATCCACGCTGTCCTGAGATTTTAAACGATTGTAATCGAGTATAACTCCCGGTAAACACGAGCCCTTTACCTAGTGTGAGTCCTGCAGCTCCAGCTATTATTATGGCAGATATTTCTATGGTTCCGTGCTGCCATATAGTAAGAAAAGATTCCCAGAATAGTCCTTCCTGAATAAAGAAGTACTGGAATGCACCAACCATAATACCATTGTATAAGAGGATGTAAACAGAACCAATAGCAGCCAGCACCCCGAAAATAAAAGTTCTAAACGCTACCATGATATTATTCATAGTGATGCTAGCAAATCCATTTAATGCATTGAAATCTTTATAGACGGCCATAGGGTCGTCGTTTTCTATGTTGGAGATAGTCATCTCCACATAACCATTACCTAAAATGATCCGAGCAAATTCTGGCTCATAAATACTGCTTAATACTCCAATTCCGAAAGCCAGAGCAAAGATTAAAAATGAAACGGTAAAAGCTCTTCTAGCTCTATAGATCTCCAATGGAAGCGTCTGAGTCCAGAAATTCATAAACTGACTCCATGGAGTTCGCTGATTTTTGTAAATTTTAGAAAGTAAGATTTGAGAGACCCCATCTAGATATTTTCTAACCATCCTATTCGGGTAGTATGTTCTGGCGTAAGAAAGATCATCAGTAATCTGAATGAATAATTTACTCGTACGTTCAGGGTTCTTACGGTCTAGTTTTAAGTCTTCTTCAAAGTTTTTCCACTTTTTCTCGCTTTGTTTTATAAATTGGCTTTCTTTCAAGGACAAACTTTAATGAAGTTGAAATTTAGCGATTTTATGCAATGAAAAAAATACAAATTGATACTACTCAAAACGTCAGTATTCAGTACCAACTTGCAGGTACTTCAGAAAGGATGTTGGCATTGGTAATTGACGTTATAGCTCTCTCAATATCATCATGGTTGATTAGTTTGATTTTTATGTCAACTTTTCCTTTATTCGCTGAAGTCCTGTTATACATCTTGATCGGTATTTATAGTCCTTTACTAGAGACATTAAATAATGGACGGACTATAGGTAAAATGGCTATGAACCTAAAAGTGGTAAAGATTAATGGAGAACAAGCAGAGGCATTTGACTACCTTTCCCGTTGGAGTACTAAAGGTATAGAGGTCTACCTAACTTTGGGCTCATTAGGTGGATTAGTTTCTTATTTTTCACCATCAGGGCAGAGACTTGGAGATATTCTGGCTAATACAGTGGTAATAAAACAAGAGAAAGTAGGAAGGCTAAAACTATCTAGGGTAACAGACTTAACTAATTATGAGGGTTATGAGGCCAAGTATCCTCAGGTGCTAGAACTCAACGAAGATGATGTGGTTTTAATGCACGAAACCTTGAGTAGGTATAAGAAACACAGAAACCAAGGGCATCAAGTCGCTTTAGAAGAATTAGTTAAATTTCTAAAAGAGAAATTAGATATTCATAAAGTATCTAATCCAGAACAATTAATTAAACAGCTCATAAAAGATTATGTGATTCTAACAAGGTAAGTATTCTATATATTTACCTTCTTAAATTTACATCTATGAAGCAGGTAATATTTTCTATTTTACTATTAAGTTCTCTAAGTCTATGGGCTCAGGAAAACATTAACACCAATAAGTTTAGACAGCTAGGGAACGAACTTCCTACTCCTAATACTTTCAGATCGGCTAGTGGAGCTCCAGGTAGCTCTTATTGGCAGCAGCAAGCAGACTATGTCATGGATGTTAAAATCGATGAACAGAAGCAGGTTTTGAGTGGGGAAGAGACGATTACTTATACGAATAACTCGCCAGATAACTTAGAATACTTATGGCTTCAGTTAGATCAGAATGTAAGAGCTAAATCATCAGACAGCTATAAGATTAGACAGTCAAGTATCGATGGAAATTTTGACCTTGGTAGTATCGCAGGACTAGAGCCTTGGTTTGAAGGAGGGTTTAATATAGAAAGTGTTACTGATGCCAACGGAAGTAAAATGGACTATACCATCAATAAAACGATGATGAGGATAGATCCAACTAAAGAATTAAAATCAGGAGGTTCTATTTCATTTAAAATTAAGTGGTGGTATAACATTAATGATAGAATGAAAGTAGGAGGGCGAAGTGGGTACGAGTTTTTCGAAGCTGATGGGAATTCGCTCTACACCATCGCTCAGTTTTTTCCTAGAATGTGTGTATACTCAGACGCAGAAGGCTGGCAGAATAAGCAGTTTCTCGGTAATGGAGAATTTGCACTTCCTTTTGGAGATTATAAAGTATCTATAACAGTTCCTTCAGATCATATAGTAGGGTCTACGGGAGAACTTAAAAATGCTAAATCGGTACTTACCTCTGAACAGAGAAAACGTTTTGAGAAAGCAAAAACTGCTAATGAGCCAGTTATAATAGTAACACAAGAAGAAGCAGAGAAAGCAGAAAAAGGAAGAGAAAAAGGGATGAAAACATGGGTTTTTCATGCAGAAAATGTACGTGATTTTGGGTTTGCTACTTCTAGAAAATTCATATGGGATGCTATGGGAGTTCAAGTTGGAGATAACCACCCTATGGCTATGAGCTATTATCCTAAGGAGGGGAATCCACTTTGGGAGCAGTTTAGTACTAGAGCTGTAGCGCAGACATTAAGAACTTACTCTAAGCATACCATAGATTATCCATATCCAGTGGCTATATCTGTTAACGGAAAAGATATAGGAATGGAGTACCCTATGATTTGTTTCAACTATGGAAGACCAGAAGCAGATGGAACATACACCGCTAGATTAAAGCATGGTATGATTGGCGTAATTATTCACGAAGTAGGACATAATTTCTTCCCTATGATCATCAATTCTGACGAAAGGCAGTGGACTTGGATGGACGAAGGATTAAATACATTTGTTCAGTTTCTTACTGAGAAAGAATTTGATAAAAATTATCCATCTAGAAGAGGCCCAGCTAGAAATATCGTAGGCTATATGGCAGGTGATAAATCTAGAATATCTCCAATAATGACCAACTCTGAGAGCATTTTCCAATTCGGGAATAATGCATATGGAAAACCAGCTACAGCACTCAACATATTAAGAGAGACTGTTATGGGGAGAGATTTGTTTGACCATGCATTTAAAACTTACTGCCAAAGATGGGCATTTAAACATCCTGCTCCTGCAGATTTATTTAGAACTATGGAAGACGCATCAGCAGTGGATTTAGACTGGTTCTGGAGAGGTTGGTTCTACACAACTGACCACGTAGATATTTCTATGAGTAACGTCAAATATGTACCTGTAGGAAATGGGAATGTTACAGAAGAAAAAGCCAATGCTTCTGCAGCTAAAACCAATGAGGCTAAGGACATAACGCAAATCAGAAACGAAGAGGAAGGCTGGAAGTCTTTGGTAGAAACAGACCCTAAAGCAGTAGATTTTTATACAAATTATGATGAAAACTCATTGAATATGGCGGATGTAAAAGCAGCAGAAGAAGCGTTGCTCAACATGTCTGAAGAAGATAAAAATATGTTAGGACAAAACTTTCACCTTTATGAGCTTTCATTTGAAAATTTAGGAGGATTAGTAATGCCTTTAATCGTTGAATTCCAGTTTACCGATGGAACATCAGACATTAGAAGAATTCCAGCAGAAATCTGGAAAATGGGTGATACAAAGGTTACTAAGGTATTTAAGACAGAGAAGAAAGCCATATCTATAGCCCTCGACCCATACTTAGAAACAGCGGATACAGATACTTCAAATAATTATTGGCCATCTATATTGAAGCCTTCAGATTTCAAGTTATTTAAATACAATAGCCTTGGTAATCCAATGCAAAAAAGTCTGATTAAATAGAGAGTAATTAGTTGTTAAATATATCAAACTGATTAGATTGACGTTGAAGCAACTGTTTGACTAATTAAATAGTTTATTATAATTACAACAAAACTTAATTATGCAATTTTATAGATTCTTTCTGAGTATTGTTTTACTGGTGCTTTTTGTACTTTCTTCAGGAGCACAAATTACTGTAGATAATACAGTTACTCCTATCGATGCAATGCAAACACTGCTGGGCGAGAATGTGACTATTAGTAATTTAAATTATGTAGGAAGTGCAACTCAAATTGGAGTGTTTGATTGTATAGACTGTGGGTTAGACTTTAACAGCGGAATCATTATTTCTACGGGAGATGTAGCTACTGCTACAGGCCCTAATGACCAAGGAGGAGCTGGGACCAGCTTCTTAAACGGTCCATCATCTAACTCTGACCTTGATTTTATTTCACCCACCCCGAATAATTATTTTGATATCGCGATATTAGAATTTGACTTTGTAGCTTTAGGTGATTCAGTTTGGTTTGAGTATATCTGGGCGTCAGAAGAATATCATTTCTATACGGTAGAAAATGGTCCTTTTGATGTTTTTGGATTATTAATTAGTGGCCCAGATATCAATGGTGCTTATTCAAATAATGCAGAAAACATAGCGCTAGTTCCTACCACAGGGGAAGGAGTAAGTAATGTCACTATAAACAATGGTCAGCAAAATACCGGACCTTGCTCTAACTGCGAGTATTTAGTGAGTAATGGAGAGGGACAAATTGGGGAACCACAAACAACAGACCTTACAGTTGTTCAGTATGATGCATACACTACTGGTTTGGTGGCATCTCAGGGCAATCTGACCTGTGGAGAGACATATCATTTAAAATTAATAATTGCAGATGTTCAAGATGGAATTTTTGATTCTGCTATTATCTTAAAAGCAGGAAGTCTAAGTTCAAATCTTTCTGTAGGTGTAGAACTTCAAATTGAAGCTACGAATCAAGAAGGAGTTATGAACGAGGAATGCGGGGTGTCTGAACTAATTTTCACTCGTCCCGAGTCCATATCTTCAGACCTTCCTTTCACCGTGAACATAGCCTATTCTGGTTTAGCGGTAAACGGAGTAGATTATTCTGCGCTTCCTGAAGTTATTTTCTTTGATCCAGGAGTAGATGTTATTTCTTTTACTCTAGATGCATTTGAAGATGGAATAACAGAAGGTCTAGAGTCTGTTATATTAGAAATGGAAAGTGTGGCAGTTTGTCAAGGAGAAAGTATTCCGAGTTTATTTGAATTTGCGATAACAGAAAGCACACCACCTCTAATAGAAGGATACGAAGTAGATATATGCGATGGTGCTGAAATAGAAATAGCACCCATAATTACAGGTGGTTCTGGAGGATTTCTCTATGAATGGAATACTGCTGAAACCACGACGTCTATTTTAGTGTCACCATCAACGAGTACTGAATACTCTGTTACGCTCAGTGACACATGCTTAGTGAGTACAGGTGCTACTGATATTAATGTAAATGTTTCACAATTTCCAGAGATAGTCGTAAGTACAACTCCAAACAACGTTGATATAGACTGTAACTGGTTTGGAGAAAACGTTTCTATGACGGCTTCAGGGGGAGATGGTACTTATAATTATGCATGGCTAGATGAAGAGGGGAACAATTTAGGTTTTAGTGATAACACATATATTTTTGATAATAGTATTCAATCCTTAATAGCTCAAGTCACAGATGGATGTGGGACCATAGCTGCGGAAGAAATCACAGTAACAAATGATGTAGAGCCTCTAGTCGTAATTGTTCCAGAGGAAGTGTTTATGTGTCCAGGTGAAGTTTCCATAGAGGCAGTGATAACAGGTGAAGGTCCTTTCTTCATTAATTGGACTGACTTATCTGATTTTAGTACTATAGGAAATGAGGCCATATTAGATATCACTACATCAGATCCACTGACTCTTCAGATTACGGTTTCAGATAATTG
Source organism: Flavobacteriales bacterium UBA1958 (assembly GCA_002336675.1). Taxonomy (GTDB): domain Bacteria; phylum Bacteroidota; class Bacteroidia; order Flavobacteriales_D; family Sanyastnellaceae; genus ASP10-05a. The sequence goes on from DDEI01000044.1 coordinate 18,158, forward strand.
TAATGGATTCTTTTTTCAAAATGTAGACGTAATTATCAGTGCACCTGAACCTTTAGAGATTTATGCAGGACCAGATCAGGAAGGTGGTTGCTTAGAAGAATTTTTTTTAACGGGAACAGTCCTGTCAGGGGTAGAGCCATACACATACTCCTGGGTTACTTCGGATAATCAAAATTTCGGGAACAATAGCCTTGCATCTACAGTGCTGGAAGAAACAGAGATTGTTGTTCTTACAGTATCTGATTTCTGTAATCAAGAAACGACAGATTCCGTTAACATAGAATTAGTGATTGAACCGCTCGTGATAGAAATGCCAGTGCTTTTATCCGGAGATTGCTTGAATACTTTTGAAATTGAAGCGACTTCTAATTACCTAGATGATGTCATTTATACTTGGGGAGATAATGATGACTTAATTGAAGTTACTGAACTTAACGCGGCCTATCAATCTACAGAGAGTGCAATAATAGAGCTAAGCGGAGATGCGGGATGCGGAAATACGGTCACAGCTCAAACAGAAATACTTGTAGTCTCTGAACCGATACAGATAACATTGGTAAACGACACTATTATTTGTTTCGAAGGATTTGCTTCACTTGCAGCTTCTTCGACAGGAGGTGCTGGAGATTTAACGTATACATGGTCAGGAAACAATCTAATAGAACAAGGGAATACTATAAACGTTTCCCCTTCGTATTCCAATTTATATGAGCTAGAAGTAACTGATCTTTGTGGAAATTCAGCTCTAAATGAGGTTTATGTAGAAGTTCAACATGTAGAAGCTCTATTTGAGGTCAGTTCACTAGGAGAAGAGACTTATTTCTTCACACCAGATTTAGACGCTCCATGTGCAGATTGTTCTTACCTATGGGAGTTTACAGATGGTTTTGAATCTGATTTAGAGTCCTTGTCCCATACGTTTAATTTGGCAGGTTATATAGGAGCCACACTTACCATAACTTCATCTGCGGGCTGCGAAAGTCTGTATACTGATCTTGTGAATGTCCCAGCAATAGTTTACATACCTAATGCCTTTACTCCAGATAGTGATGGTATAAATGATGTTTGGAGAATAGAGATAATAGGTATAGATGAATATACTCTAAGAGTCTTTAACCGTTGGGGGGATTTAGTGTTTGAAAGTTTTGACCCAGAAGTTCATTGGAAGGGTGAGGATAGCTTTGGTGATTATTATGCGCCCAATGGAGTCTATTCATATATTCTTAAATACAGAAGTTTAGATTCTCAGGCGTTCACTAAAAAGGGAAGCGTTACAATTCTGAGATAGGACCCTTGGATCAAAGAATCATTACCTAGACTAATGCCAACTCCTTATGCACTAGACTTGACTATTACAGAGTTTTGCTTGAGCTTTAATTACAGAATGTACGCAGCTTCTTTACTTTTCATTTTTGCGTTGTCTCATACTGCGCAACAGTCAATACTTGTTGAAACAAACCAGCCATTACATTAACAGATCCAAGGTATTATGGAGAAATAGGTTTTTCTTGCTGGAATCCGAGGTGGTTATTAAAATGAATCCAACCATTCATTAAATACTGGTAATACAAATAATTAAAATTTTATTCCACCAATAGTTATATCATCTATCTGTTCTTCATTTCCTATCCAATCTTTAGTGAATTTAGAGATAACCTTTTTCTGTTGTTCTGAAGATAAATCTTTTACAGAAAAGAGTAATTCATAAAACTTTGTATACTTGAGTTTTTTACCTTTTTTTCCACCGAATTGATCTACCAGCCCATCAGTAAACATAAATACATCTAATGGGCCATTCACAGGTATAGTTGTATTTTTATACGACACTTTATTATTATCCCCCCAATAACCGATTGGATGATGGTCACCATCTATGACAATAGATTGATTATTCTGAATAATTAACGTTTTTGATTTAGCTCCAGCAAAAGTCAATTGGGATTTCTTCTTACTGTAATTTAATATAGAAATATCCATTCCATCTCTTACCAAAAAATCACCTTGATTAAAGCTGTTTTTCAAAAGTACATTAACCTTTTCCAATATTAGCTTAGGGCTTGATAGCTTGAGTGTGTTAATAGCAGTCTCAAGAAAGGTCATGCACAATAGGCTTATCATAGCTCCAGGAACTCCATGACCTGTGCAGTCGGCTACTCCGAAAATTAACTCATCATTCACCTTATAGGTAAAATAAAAATCTCCTCCTACGATGCTTTTGGGCGAGTAAAATATAAAAGAGTCTTTAAAAATATTCCCCGCTAAATTCTGGTGCGCGATAACAGCACTCTGTAGCTGTTTAGCATAAATTATGCTAGAACTTAATCCTTTATTTATTCTAGCGATTTCAATATTTCGTTCCTTGGCATCTTTTTCTAGAATTGAATTAGATAATTTTAATGATCTATTGACATTTAGCAACTCATGTTTTTGTGACTCAATTGTTCTTTTAAAGTCTGTAATATTTGTACCGTAAATATTTATGTAATTATTGGCCAAAATAGGTACAAAACTGATGGCGAAAGTATTGCTTTCAAAAATCACTTCTTTCACAATTATTTTATCTTGACTAAGAGAATCTTTTAAGTAAGGAGAGATTGTTTTGTTAAAGTCTTTAATTTTTTCATCTGAATTATTGAAAAAGGCGGTAGTTTTCTCATTCAAGAATAAAGGTTTTAACTGGAGGTTAAATCTTCCAATGATATTCGGGTTCTCTTTAGGATACTGGGCGAGTTTAATTAATTCCTCATCTTTCTCAACAGACTCTGTAATATCCAACCCAAATCCAATTGCCATTTCAAACTTATCCTGTTTACTAAATACGGGATAAAGCTTTCGCAGCACCGTTAATAATTTGCCGTCTTTGTTTTTAATTGAATCTTGCCATTCAATCGTAGACCCTGATTCTTTTATTATATTGAATTGTTTTCTTCTGTATTCTGCAATTCCTATATCTCTATTAACATATTTACAATAATCAAAATCGTCTTTACCAACTATATAAGCTCTCAAGTCATCATTTTTTATAGCTTGAGGATTAACAAATATATACTTATGATTTTGATCAAATACAGCTATATCTGCTGGAATGCTATTTAGAATATTCTCATAGAAATCTTTTTGAGTACTTACTTGCTCGAATAGAGAATCCCTTTCTTTTTGGGTTTTAATAGTTGAAGTAAGATCTTGCACTTCACCTGAGAAATATGCTTTACCGTTATGATTAAAAGAGCTTAAGATAAGATTCATAGGAAATACCTCTCCATTCTTCTTAAGTCCTTCTAATCGGACTACACCTTTTCCAATGACATTCTTATTTCCTGTTTCATTGTACTTTTTCATGTCTGAATTATGCTGATCTCTCATATTTTCAGGCATTAGTATGATTAGATTTTGAGAAATCAATTCATCTCCTTCGTAACCAAAAAGTAGTTTCGCTGATTTATTTACATATATAATTCTTCCTTTTTCATCTGAAACGAGTATTCCATTAAAACTATTTGTTATTACTTTTTCATTTAATGCTGCTATATATTTGAGTTTGTTCTGTTTTATTTGAAAGTAATAATCCAATACTAGAACAAGAGAAACCATCACGAGAGGAGCGACATCTATAACATATAATAGTGGTGTATCTTTATGCAGACTATAGATGTCAAGCCGAGAAAAATTAAATTCAGCTAAAAAGAGTATTGATAAAATGGGAAAGAATAAACCAAAAATAAATACATATATATATTTGAGATAGAATACATTCATGTAGAACGGAGAATAAAAGTGTCTTTAGCAATATAGAAAATAATTTGGTTTCATTCTGTCTTTTTCTTCTCTAAAATATTTTCTGGTTAGAAAGCTTTAATCTTTTCTAAGTGATTAGGGAATGTAATCACAATAGACCTTCCAATTCTTATATTAAATTTAGGGTCTAATTATTGTACAGTATAAAATGAAACTAATGCAAATAAAAAAAAACATGAATAAAGTAATTTACCTCACCTTTACCATGGTCATCTTTTCGGTATTCTCGTCAATGGCTCAATTTGATAAACTTAAAAAAAATATTGGCAAAAGAATAGAATCAGTATCTGTATCTTCAGCGAACCTTAGTCAGCAGGAAGTAGGTTCAGGATTGAAAGAGGCACTGACAAAAGGAGTAGAAAAAGGAGTAAGTCAACTGTCAAAACCAGATGGCTTTTTTAAAGATCTTTCAATAAAAATTCCTTTACCAGTTGAGGCTAATAAAGTTGAATCTAAATTACGTAGCCTTGGTCAAGGAAGAAAAGTTGATCAGACTATAGAGTCAATTAATAGAGCTGCTGAAGATGCCACCTTGGCTGCTAAGGACATCTTTGTAGAGGCTATCAAAGGAATGAGCATTAATGATGCTACAAACATTCTTAGAGGTGAGGTAAACGCAGCGACAGCTTTTCTTGATAAATCTACGAGGGCTGAGTTAATTAGTGAATTTGAGCCCATAGTGAAAACTTCTTTGGATAAAGTAGGAGCCACTAAAAACTGGAAAACTATTTTCACGAACTACAACAAATTACCGTTTGTACAAAATGTAAATCCTAATTTAGTAAGCTATGCCACTAAGAAGGCTATAGATGGATTGTTTATTCAAATAGCAAAAGAGGAATTAAATATTCGACAAAATCCTTCTGCTCGAGGCACTGCTCTCCTCAAAAAAGTGTTTGGTGAGACATAGTGGAAGATATATAGTGACTAAGAATTTAACGAACAAACCTATAAATCATACAGGGCAATAGAGTCTGATAAAAGTGATATTTTCTATTGAACAATAACGCAAAGAGATTTAAATCTAAAGCTTTCATTAAGCTGCTGAGAGAAGACCCTGGGAGGTAAAAATAGTTTAAGTAGAATTATTCGCGTTTATAGTTGTACTATTGGCATTCACTCAAGTGTTTTATCTTCAATGGGATTTTTATGAAATTACTCACAATTCTAACTTGGCTATCAGGTTTATCTTTTGTTTATTTTGGAATAGGGTGTTTTATTTCCGATTTTATTATGTCGGAATTTAATAGATATGGCCTGGCTAAATTCAGAACTCTCACTGGATTATTGCAATTGCTTGGTGCCGTTGGTGTAATCGTGGGGGTTTACTTCAATCCGAGGCTATTACTATTCGCCTCTTTAGGTTTGGGAGTGTTAATGATCTGCGGCTTTATCGTGAGGATTAAAATTAGTGACAGTTTTATCAAGTGCCTTCCTTCAATTTCCTTCGCAGTTTTAAACCTTTTTATAGCTCTAAAAACCTATCTAATTTATTTTAAAAACTAGAGAGTACTGAGATAAGCGATAACTAGACTTATTACTAAAAATAGAAGAGCAGGAAACGATTTTAATAACTCATCCTTCACTTTGACATGCATCACTATGGACCCTAACAGCAAACCAGCCAGTCCTAAACTTCCGATTAAAGTTAAACTGTCAAGATAAATAGAAGCTAACAAGAGGATGGACAGGCCTACTTTTAAAAAACCGACGAAATAACAAAACGTAGTCGAAAGATTGTATACTCCAAACTCTTTGATAAGCGTTTTAGCATCCCCACCTCTCCATTTAGTAGCTTTTTTAGGTTGTATTAACCAAACATTTAAAATGCTTAAACCAACAATTACTTTAAGTATGATCTCGATGGAGCTCAATAAATCTGACATATTCAATATTTTTTATTTCTGTATTTTAAAACGTCAATTTAGTTATTATTTCAAGCTTTTAACTATTTTTAAAGAAGAATTAACTGTGATAATTTCATCTTAGCTAATGTGAAATTTATTAATCGAGGTATGCCATAGCTCAGCGATGTAACTTTACAATACTCTTCATATGAAAATTGAACTAATCATTTTCATTGCCAAAGACCGATGCTTAAGACAGAATTAGGTGATCGTCTCCATATTTTTCAATTTCGATGATCTCGTTCGGCTTCGCAAACCAAAAGGCATCTCCCACATCGGAAATACTATATTCTACAAGAGGTGTAAGGAGGGTATAACCAGCTAATGATTTATTATTTAAGTATTATGAGTTTAAGGAAATGGACTTTTAAGTATCAAATAAAACAAGTATTCTCCTTATTTTTACGGGTTAAAATCTAAACAAAAACCAAACCATGATTAAGCAA
>DDEI01000011.1 GCA_002336675.1 Flavobacteriales bacterium UBA1958
GTCATAGCGAATCTATGCCAGAAGGCAGATTGCAATACATTATTCTCAAACATCTGCCGCACTACTTCAAGTGAATCTATAGTTTCCTGAGCGGTTTCGGTGGGGAATCCATACATTAAATACGCATGAACCATTACTCCGGCACGATTGAAATTTTCGTTCACCTTGGCCACTTGTTCCACGGTAACCCCTTTGGCTATGAGTTCGAGTAATCGGTCAGAAGCTACCTCGAGTCCTCCAGAAATGGCTATGCAACCAGATGCAGCCAGTAAGCGGCATAAGTCATAATTAAAGTTCTTTTCGAAACGAATGTTTGTCCACCAGCTTACGACTAACTTTCGTTTGAGAATCTCCAGAGCCATAGCTTTCATTAGCGATGGAGGAGCAGCCTCATCCACGAAATGGAATCCTCGTTCCCCCGTTTGAGCTACTAATTCTTCCATCCTGTCTACGATAGTAGAAGCAGAAGAACCTTCGTATAACTTGATGTAGTCCAGCGAAATGTCACAAAAAGTACATTTGCCCCAGTAGCAGCCATGCGCCATAGTGAGTTTATTCCAGCGCCCATCACTCCATAGCCTGTGCATGGGATTAGTGAGCTGAATAACCGATAAATATTTCTTCAGTGGAAGCCCCGTGTAATCTGGAGTTCCTACTTTTTCCTGTTTGATATCAGGTGTAGTATTCGCGTTGCAATATTTTACTTTTCCATCCACCAAACTGAACGTTCTCTTCAACATTTCAGCGGAAGCCTCTGTCTCCAGATAATTCACCAAATTCATCAACGGAGCCTCTCCGTCATCTAAACAAATGAAGTCTACATAGTCAAACACTCGAGGGTCTGAAAGCGAACGAAGTTCAGTGTTTGGATAACCTCCACCCATAGCTATATGGATAGTTGGATGGTTTTTTTTGAGCCATTTACCGCATTGCAACGCTGCAAATAAATTACCAGGAAAAGGGACTGTTAGACAAACCAATGTAGGGCTGGTTTCCTTGATTTTCTTATCCAAGATCTCCAGCATCATATCTGTAATAAAGCTGGGCTCCGACTGCAGTTCAGTATGCAGTTCATCAAACGTGGCGGCAGACATTCCTAATCTTTCTGCGTAGCGTGAAAACCCAAAATGAGGGTCCACCAATTCCACCAGAAAATCACTTAAGTCCTCCAAGTAAAGTGTGGCTATGTGTCTGGCTTGGTCTCTAATCCCCATAGATCCAAAAGCCCATTCCAAGTCTTCTAGTTGTTCAAATTTGGAAGCTTCGGGAAGGAAATTACGCTCACAAATAAAATGAGCTAGCGTAGGATCTTCATCTTGTAAAAAACTAATTACAGGCTCTATGGTATGGATGTATTCAGTGCGGAGGGTATAAATCCTAAGCGCGTTTTCAGAAGTGTTTTTTAGGTTGTTTTTCGCCTCTGAGAATAGTTTTTCCAGTCCTCGCTTAGAGAATAATTCTAGAATGGTTTCTATTCCCAAATCAAGTTGCTGATTAGAAATTTCTGTGGTATTCAGAAATCCCTTTATGTAAGCCGTAGCCGGGTATGGAGTGTTTAGCTGAGTAAACGGCGGGCTGATTAAAAGGAGGTTCTGTTTCACGCAGTGCAAGTTTAGCGTTTAATTGTAAATTATTAATAGTGAATTCTAAATTGACTCAATTCTACTTCTTGAGAGGGTTTTCACTGAGTTTGGTCAAGCTTTGTAAAAGCCGAAGTAAGAATGATTGGAAATAGTTTTAAAAACTTCTTTGGAACAGGTGCTTGTATAGTAAGATTCTCTTTTGTGAATGGATGAGTAAATTTTACGGAATAAGCATGGAGATAGAGTCCTTTCCCTTTTAATAGGAGTCCTTCAAGACTGTAATCTGCATCTCCTAAAATAGTATTTCCTCTAATGGAAAGATGCTTTCTAAGTTGCTGTCTTCTTCCTGTTTGTGGGTGGAGGAGGACTAAGTTTAAAAACCCAAATCTTTCAGAGATTACAGATTCAAGGACTTCATAAGAGGTGAAAGCTTTCTTGTCATCTATGGCTTCATCAAAGTATCCTTTTAATTTTTTAATCTCACCCATGGCAACGGCTAAATAAGATTTTTCAATTTCTTTTTTCTCAAACATTAGATTGAGTGCCCTTATACTTGAGCTAGTTTTTCCTGCAAGTAAAACACCAGTAGTTGGATAATCTAAGCGATGAGTTGGTTGAGGATAACAGATGTCTGGGAGATTGCTTTTCGAAAGGTTTTGCTCCAAAGCATTCGCTACGGTTTTGAATTTATTACCACTGACTGGAATTCCTGCAGGCTTGTAGATGGCAGCTAGGTGCTCATCTTCGTAAAGCACCTGCAACGGATACTGCAACTGGTGCTGAGGATTTCTCATTTCCTGTTTTATGAGTTCTATTTTTTCCCCGCCGTGAATAAAAGTGGCGGAGCTTGCTTTTTCTCCATTCACTTTAATGAGTCCTTTATTCAGGGTCTTTTTGAGTGCTGATTTTGTAGCGCAGCTGGAAAACAGACCTACACCATATTCTTGAAGTCGGACAGGAGCATCTTGAACTAGCGCTATGTGTTTTTTAATATTGATACTGCTAAGATAGCATCTAGATGAGGTTAGGATTTAATCGAGGTTAGTATTTTCTATTTCTGGCATTACTCATTTATAGTTGAGGCTCCACAAGTTTTGGGCTAAATCAATTCGCACGTATAATTATTCAAGATTATTTATTTCCCGGAACGCTAAAAAATGTACCTTAGTTTCACCTTAAAACCAATTTATACTATTAAAATGAAAAAAAGTTACATGCTAACTCTTGCGTTACTTGGGTTCTCTTTTATGTGCGGAGCACAATTCACTGATGACATAGAATCCTATGAAGAGGGATCAGTTTTTAACGACACTTGGACTACTTGGGATGGAAATGATGATGGTGCTCAAAATGCCAGGGTATCTTCAGCATACGCTAACTCAGGAACCAAGTCTATTTTTATAGGCGAAGGTGCTGCTCCAAACGGTGGCCCTCAAGATGCAGTTCTTAGTTTAGGAGACGGAGTTTCCTCTGGAGAGTGGTCTGTGAAGTGGATGATGTATATTCCTGCTGATAAGTCAGCTTATTTTAATCTTCAAGGAAGTATTGCTCCGAATGCCATTGCTAACCTAGAGTTTTTGTCAGGAAATGTAACGTTCAATGCAGCCAATGGAACTCCAGGTATGGGGGCGGATGATAATGCTCAAGGAATGAGTTCATTTGCTTTTCCAAGCGATGAGTGGTTTGAAGTAATAGCCACCGTAAACTTTAATTCTGGAATTTATTTCTTCACTGTAAATGGAGAGGAAACGGCAGCGGCACCAATTGGGACTACGGCCACCAATACACTAATTACAGTGTGGGGAGGAGTTGACTTCTTCGCTGCAGACACCGCCAATGAATACTATTTAGATGACGTGGAGTTTTATTCTAATCCTCTTTCTTTAGAAGAATTATCTACTGCTGATTTTCTAGTTTATCCTAATCCTGCAAACAGCCAGGTGAATATTTATTCATCAGCCGCTGTATTAGATATTTCTATCTATAATCTTCTAGGAGAAGAAGTATTAAGGGCAGAGAGGGGTGTGTCTCAAAAATTAGATGTAAGCCATCTCGAAGTGGGTTATTATATGGTTCAATTCTCAAATGGAATTGACAAGAAAACAGTAAAGCTTGTTAAGCAATAAATAAGCGAATAAATAAAAAGTCCCATCAGCTAAACGATGGGGCTTTCGTTATTTTAATCTCAACTGCCCATTTCTGACCCGTTGAGGGTGATTTCCAACGGGAACTTCAGCAACTACCTCTGCTGTAGCATAATCAACTACTGAAACTTTATCAAGCCCACTTATTGAAACATATGCTTTTGTGCCGTCTTTACTAGAAGTGGTCCAGTATGGCTTTGCTTTTTTTGGTTCATCAGAAAGTTCAATAGTTTGGTATTCAAACGTTTCTCTGTTCACTATAGCTATGTAACCATCCATGGTGCCAGCAACGCATATATTTTTATCATCTCCGCTTAGCGCAATACCATGATGTCCTGAGTTTAAAAGATGGTCTCCAAATGTTAGATCTTTATTTTCCTCAGGAATTGGTAATTCCAATTTTCGGGTGATCTTATCATTCTCTATATCGTATTCAAAGAACCCATGGAACAATGAAATTTGCAAATAAGCAAATTTTTCATCTTTAGTAATAGCCATTGGACGAATTGCTCGGTCAATCCAATCAAAACCGGCTTCTTCCAGTTTTTGCTTCATATCAACACGACGTATCACTTCATAGGTATTAGCATCAACAATCTGAAACCAACGATCCCCTTTTAAAAAATCGAGATTTGGTGAGGTTATATAGACTTTACCAATAGAGGCATGATATATTTTTTCACCATCTTCAGAATACGTGTTTTCATGAGGTTGATCGCCAGATTCAAAACCGGCTACTATTTTTCCAGTTGAAACATCAATGGCATGCACTTTTCTTGCTGTTGAGGCAGAAACCAAAAAGGTTTTACCATCTGGAGATATAGCCGAATGGTCAGATCTAATACCTTCTACAGGAGTCCGCCAAACAATTTGTCCTGAATTGACATCGATAGCGACAACATCTGCGAAACTTGGTCTAGAAGCGTAAATATACCTACCATCGCTTGAAGTGAACATGTCGTCAACTAATTGATCATTTCCTTCACCAATAAACTCACGGATAAAACCAGCTGAAAGTCTTCTTTTTAGCCCTGAATAGATTTCTTCAAAACGTTCTTCTCGATCAGGTATGGCACTTATTTTTTTGATAACCTGATAGGTGCTTGGATCAAAAATGGTAATCACACCATCCCAGTTGTTACCTGATAACACAACATCTCTTAAAGGGATACTGTCATGAACTGTTGCGGCTTTTTTTTCAGGATGTAACGAAAACGAAGGATATTCTCTATCTGGTCTTTGACCTAAGTTATAAAGATAGCCTGTAAAAAATACTAATCCGATAAACAGTAACCCTAAAATTATTTTTTTCATATCAAAATATTTTAATGTTTATGTGCAAGTGCTTAAATAAGAATTAAAGCAAATATTAACTTAAAAAAAATGATTAAATAATAGAATTTCTATTTAGATCCAAAAAGCTTTTCCCATTCATTCCAAACTTTTCCAAGAACATCTCTAAAAGTCTCTATTTGGAGATGCGTCGGATAGAAATGACGACAGAGTGTTCTTGTTCCCATAGAAGAAATTAACTTCAAAATCATCGGCCCTTTGCGGATGAATTGTGCCAATTATCAAATACTTCGATTCTTTTTTTATTAAATAAGTGTCTATAAATTTATGTTCTGTTGTACCTGCCATTTTTTTTAAAGTTTATCCAAACTATAGTTATTGGGCTTTAAAGTAAACAGAACGGCTAGTTATTTTTTTAGTTTTTGTAGTGTTTCGGGGAAAATCAAAACACTGGCAAACCCTCGTTTCTTATATGGCGAAATAGTTTTATTAATGTACTTATTTCTTTTAAATTCTTCTGCAATTATTCCCTCAAAACCATAGCCCAAATAGGTTTGCCCGTATTTTTTTGCTCCTGGATTATACCCGCGTTCTTTTGAATACCATTTTCTAACTTTAAACACCTCTACTATGAGTCCCTTATATTCACTCAGCACATATTTAATTTGATTTCTTCTATGTTCTTTTATAGCCCAAATTTCTTTTGTTGCATGATAGATTGCGTTTTCACCTGAGCCTCTTTTGTAAGACTTATTTATATTGATGATTACACAATCTTTCCCGATTTCATTTAGAGTTTCTGCATTATAAAGTCTAATTATTTCATTCGCGGTCATTAATCCTTTCTCAATCGAATTAACTCCCCCTTGTATATTTCCTCGAACGTAATTTTCAAATTTTGGAATAAATTTAAAAGTATCAATTAGAGCAGATTCTATTTCAAAAGCATTTTTTTCAGTCAGACCGTGTCTAACAATTAAGTGTTTAACTTCATTACCCTCAACTAGGATCCGTCTAATTTCTTCGTACTTACTAGTTGATGTTTCCTCATCTTCTAAAGCACATTTTACGTGATTAAAAACCCTATTTCCAATTCCTTTCCCTACATAAAATGGTTCATCCGTTTTGGGGTTAATTAGAAGATATACATAATACTTTAAATGTTCTATAGTCTTTATATCAAACATAATTTTTTGATTTTAATTAAGCCTACCTTTCTATGTAAGTTGATGCGGTATACGTTGCCAAGGAATAGAGCTGGTGGATATTCTATGAATTGTTAGTTGATGTTTTGAGTCTTTTTAGTGAATTGAAGAATTGACCGAGAGTACAGGTCACTACTTGTAATTAACATCTTTTATCCTGTAAATTTCTTTTAAATCATCTTCACCGGTTTCATAATTTTCAAAGTTGCCTGCGGATCTTATAACAACACCTTCAATCTTTTTTCCTTCACATTCACCGCTGCCATCAAAATTTGCATTTCCGGTATAATCAATGGTGTTAGAATCTTCCATTCCAGATCTGAAATAGAGATCCTCTGATGCACCAGCTAATTCTCCTTTGTCAATTTCAACACTAATGAAAAACACACCATCATACATTGACTCCATTAAAACCGTTCCTTCGAAATAGATTTCCTTTGTGCCTAAAGGATTCGAGATGACAAACTTTGGCGCAATAGCAGCATTTTTTAGTTCTCCTATTTCTTTGTCTTTTAATGCATTTTCATTTTTTAAACTAGTTATTACTGCCTGTTTTGATACAATTTGATCGTTCAATATAGAAATCTCTTTAGTATTTGCAGAGATTAACGACTTACTTGAGCTATTGTTTTCTTCTAGTTTTTTTATCTCTTTCTTTCTCTCTGCAAGTTCATTCGAAGCTTTACTATAAAGGTTTGTCAGTTGAGATAATTCAAGATTCAAACTATCTAACGTAATATTAAAATTTTGATTTTCATTAGTTACCACTTGATTCAAGCTGTCTAGTGAAAT
>DDEI01000063.1:0-14558 GCA_002336675.1 Flavobacteriales bacterium UBA1958
GATTACGATAGAAATAAAGCGAGAAGATTTGATTTGAGCACAAGTCAAATAGGAGACGCGCTCAGAACCTCTATTTTCGGCAAGGAGATTTCTACATTTAAGTATCAAGATGAGGATTACCCAATAAACATTAGATTTCAAGAAGCTTTTAGAAGCGATGTTTCTTCTATTCTAGACCAGGCTATCACGTTTAGAGACCCTACGAATGGTAAAATTAAATCTGTGCCTATCAGTGCGGTGGCTTCTGCTAAGAATGAGTCTTCTTTCAACCAGGTAAAAAGAAAAGACCTGGATAGAGTAGTGAATATTACCTCTAACATAGCTGGAGATGGAAATGCTACTGAGATCGTGGGGCAGATAAGAGAGTTACTCAAGGACTATTCGCTTCCGCAGGGAATGAATATTAGGTTTACTGGGCAGCAGGAGGAGCAGGCTAAAGAAATGAATTTCCTTTCTTCTGCTTTAGGAATAGCTATATTCTTAATTCTACTCATCATAGTAGCGCAGTTCAACTCTATTTCTACTCCAGTAATTATCCTATTTAGTGTACTATTTAGTTTAACGGGGGTATTCTTTGGGCTGCTAATTTTCCAAATGGAATTCGTGATTATGATGACTATGATTGGAATCATATCTCTGGCCGGTGTGGTGGTGAATAATGCCATCGTACTCATAGATTACACGAATCTCATTCGGGCCAGGAAGCGAGTGGAGTTAGGCTTACAGCCTACAGACCACTTGCCTTTCGAGCACATTAGACCAGCTATTATAGAAGGAGGAAAAACAAGACTACGCCCAGTACTTTTAACTGCTATTACCACGGTGTTAGGCTTATTTCCGCTGGCTGTAGGACTGAATATAGACTTCATAGGGTTCATGAGCACCTACGATGCGAACATTTATGTAGGTGGAGATAACACCATTTTTTGGGGTCCTATGAGTTACACTATTATTTTTGGTCTTACGTTCGCTACATTCTTGACACTAATAGTGGTGCCAGTTATGTATCTTTTCCTCGCTAAAAAGAAATATCAATGGGTATGGAAAGAAAAAGCACAATAGAAAGAAAATTGACAATAGATATAAAAAAAATCAGATCAGAGTTTCCCATTCTTCACCAAGAAGTTAATGGGAAGCCTCTGGTATATTTCGATAATGCGGCTACTTCTCAGAAGCCCATTCAGGTGATAAAAGCCATAGATGATTATTATGGGCGTTACAATGCCAACATCCATCGTGGGGTTCACCACTTGAGCCAAGTAGCTACTGATGCGTATGAAAAAGCACGTAGAACTTCTCAGAAATTCATTAATGCTGAGCATGAACATGAAGTTCTATTTACAGCAGGGACTACAGACTCTATTAATCTAGTAGCGCAGACGTGGGGAAGGAAAAACATCCAGAAAGGAGACGAGATAATCCTCACACAGTTAGAGCATCATTCGAACATAGTGCCTTGGCAGATGCTAGCCGAGGAGAAAGGAGCCATCATTAAAGTGGTGGATATAAATGAAGCTGGAGAGCTGGATATGGAAGGGTATAAAAGTTTGCTTTGCAACGCTACAAAACTGGTAGCCTTCAACCATATTTCTAATGCTCTGGGAACGCTGAATCCGGTAAAAGAGATGACCGCTCTAGCCCACAATGCCGGAGCCACAGTACTCATAGATGGAGCACAATCTGTGCCTCACATGAAGGTAGATGTGCAGGAGTTGGATGCAGATTTCTACACGTTTTCTGCCCATAAAATATGCGGCCCTACAGGTGTGGGAGTCTTGTATGGAAAAGAAGCGCTGCTAGAGAAAATGCCCCCATGGAGAGGAGGAGGAGAAATGATAAAAACGGTTAGTTTCTCTGGAACTACGTATAACGAACTACCCTTTAAATTCGAAGCAGGCACTCCACATATCGAAGGAGGAATAGTTATGGGCGTAGCAATGGACTATTTAAACCAAATAGGCCTTGAAAACATAGCCGCATACGAAGCTGAACTTCTGGAATATGGGGTGCAGAAAATGGCCGAGTTGGAGTATATAGACTTCATAGGAACAGCCAAAGAAAAAGCTTCAGTGATTTCATTCAACATGAAAGGAGCCCACCCGTTTGATGTAGGAACTATACTAGACAAGTTGGGAATAGCTGTTAGAACGGGTCATCACTGCTGCCAGCCGCTGATGGAACGATTAGGAATTCCAGGAACAGTAAGAGCCTCTTTCGCGTTTTACAATACCAAGGAAGAGATAGACGCTCTGGTCTCAGGACTAGAGAGAGCGCACAAGATGTTTTCTTAAAGCGAAGGACAACCACACATTTACCAATGGCCTTTGATTTCTAGAAAGGCTCTAGTGTTTTTAATGATTATTTCAGGGGCCTACAATATCTTCAGATATCATTTTTGAAATTTTATTTAAGTCCCGACTAGAAAGTTTTGCCGCTTCATCTTTCATATCGGAAACCAGCATTATAAGTTTTTGTTTGTTTACATCTGATTCTCCTGCCCAGAGAGCAATCTCTTCCCACCACTTATTTTTTGAGGTGTCAAACTCAACACCACAATATTCATTAATAGCATTTGAAAGGCACTGTTCGTCACCTTCTAGTATACACAGTTTAATTTTTTCAATACAATCGTCTGTTTTGTTTCCGCAAGAAACAAGCCCAATCATTGGGACTAATAGT
Organism: Flavobacteriales bacterium UBA1958; assembly: GCA_002336675.1. Lineage (GTDB taxonomy): Bacteria > Bacteroidota > Bacteroidia > Flavobacteriales_D > Sanyastnellaceae > ASP10-05a. The sequence goes on from DDEI01000063.1 coordinate 2,680, forward strand.
AATATAAATAGTAGTGTTCTCATAGGGATTTTAATTTCCTCTAAAAGTAGTAATTATATTTAGAAACGTTGAAAGTAAAAAAAACCAATTTTAGGTGAAAAAGGCTGATTTATGCTTGAAAATCATTAGTTTTTAACCAAAACCACTCCTTTTTTGTTAAAAAGCGAATTTTCAGAAACTAAATATTGGGTATAAAAAAAGCCCTCCGAGATGGAAGGCTTTAGTGTTTTATTTAGAGCTGCCAATAACTTTAAAAAAACAGTTAAAAAGCCCGGACAGCGCGAACGCGATAGTTTATACCCTTACCGCCGTTGGTCTCGACACCATCGAGGAACCTCCGTGCGTAAGCACTGTTGTCATTATACTCAGTAGAACTCCAATAGTAGCAATTATCGGATGTGGAGCAAACATTAAAACCGCCAACATTTCCTAATCCTAAAGCGTTTCCTGGACCAATGTTTTGATACATTAAAATCAATTCATCCCTTGAGGGTAAAAACCAGTCTGTATAGCTCGCTAGTGATAGATTTGCGCAAATATCGGAAGCAATGCCTATTGTTATAAACCCTGCATCTATGTTAATCGTGTTTTGATTTCCTGTACCTATTTCAGTCGCTGTTCCACCTATAAAATATCCACCACAGCCCCAGGTTCCAGGGGATTGATCTGAAGGTGCAGCAATTAATCCACCGCCATTTCCATCCAAATAAAAGATAATTCCTCCTGGGATGGCGTCACCTATTGAGAGGGTTATCCCTTCATTTACTTGCCCATCACAATTATTATCTATTTCATCATAAATTTCAATTGCACCAGGATTTATACTTGCATCATCATCATTACAATCCGTACTGTCAGAGAAATAACCAGGAGGGGCGTTTACAGAGTAAACAGGACTACCACCACCATAACCATCACCGTCTGCATCAGGATAATAAAAAGACTCTGATGCTGTGTTTTCTCCTGAATTATTAGAACCCCCACCACATCCTCCGAAGTAATCTTCATCTGCTAAGTATCCATTAAATCTAACAACAACTCCGTTGGTATTACTTGCGTTTAAAACATCCCCTGGGTTTAATATTATAGGATCATTAAGAGGAGATCCTATATTTATTCCATTAATTAAAATCGGGAAGGCTGAAGCATGAGTGAAAATATATAATTTTTTCCCTGACGGGACGGTATATCCAGCATACAGGCTAGCTTCATCGGATACAGCAGTAATCGTTGGAGAGGAGTCTGTTAGAAATCCATTAAAACTAACATCAGTGCTACCGTTAGATCCGGTTAAAACCTCGCCTGGATTTAATATTAAAGGATAACTAGGAACACTTCCTATATTTATTCCATTAATAAGAAGAACATATTCCGTTAGAATTAATAGCGTATTTTAACTTCTGCACCAGATTGTGGGCTTGTGTCAAGTGTAACAAAACCTGTTTGTTGAAAAAAGGGGCTAAATGAAGTGCCACCACTGCCGCCAGAAAATCCTGATTGATTATTCGTGCCATTCATAAAACTACATTGATAACAGCATGCACCACCTCCACCACCTCCACCAGATGTAGAAATTATTAAGTCTTCTCCAAAGTAAAGATTGCTTGAAGTGCCATCTGTTCCATATGTTCCGTTTGCATTCCAGTTGCTCGGCGTATTTCCGTTCACTCCATTTTCGCCTACTGAAAAAATTAAGGTGTCTCCAAAAGACACATTTAATAATCCTCTAAAAAAACCACCTTTACCTCCACCACCACCATTAATATAGCCAAATGCACAACCATTTTGATTTCCATTGTATGGAGGAACTGTAGAGCCTCCGCCTCCACCTTGTCCTGCCGACATTGTTAATTCAATTGAATTTACCCCCTGAGGAACAATAAAAATTGTATCTGAGTAAAATATATGTTCATTATGAGGTGTATGAATCCCCTCGAATAATTGGTTAGCATTTTGTATGTTCACTGATGTGTTAAGTATTACACTGTTTCCATCACTAATACTTAAAGTATCTCCATTTAATTCAAGTGTTTGAAAACTTGCATTGTTTGCTTCTCCTTGTGGCCCTTGCTCTCCCTGTGGCCCTTGAACACCATCTATTCCATCTGCTCCATCATTTCCTGCTGGACCAGTTAGTCCTATTGGACCTTGCAGTCCTGTTGCTCCAGGTAATCCATCTTGACCATTAGTTCCTGCTGGACCAGTTAATCCAGTTGCACCTTGTGCTCCGTCTGCTCCTGTTGCACCAGTTAATCCTATCGGTCCTTGTGCTCCATCAATACCATCAGTTCCGTCAATTCCATTTGTTCCTGCTACCCCTGTTAAACCTTGTGGACCGGTTGCTCCCTGCGGGCCTTGTGCACCTGTTAAACCTTGTGGACCTGTTAACCCCTGCGGGCCTTGTACTCCTGTTAACCCTTGTGCTCCTGTTGCTCCTTGTACTCCAGGCATGCCCTGCGGACCCTGAACACCATCTATTCCATCTATTCCATCTGCTCCATCGTTTCCATCAAGTCCATTCGTGCCATCTATTCCGTTTGTTCCATCTGCTCCTGCTGGTCCAATTGGTCCTTGACCATTCCCTGATGTTTTTGCATACAGCGCATAAGGCACACTCATTAACTGGCTTGTACCCATGACTTCATAGGTCATTCCTCCCGTGATGTCTACTGCAGTCTCTATAAAATAGGGCCCGTTTGCCCAGTCAATGATGGTGAAATCGTCTGTACTCATTCCTGTCCCTATCTCTAGATTTACTAATCCAAATGTGTTGGAAGTTGGCGAGAACGTTTCGGTGTAAACCGCTGTACCTCCTATACTGCCTTGCTGAATAGTTAACTGCATCCCTACAGCCTGATTTGTGAGTATCAGATTTCCGGCATCTCTTATTACCGCTTGGTATTTAAATCCCTCTGGAGATTGACCAAATGAACTCAATGTTGCTGTTGCTATTGCAATGAAGGATAATAGTATTCTTTTCATGGAGGTAACTTTTCACGGTAAAAGTAAAAGAAAATGCTATCTAATATTAATAAGGATATAAAGGGCCTTTCTCTAAAATATTATTTACTCTTTTAATGCCCTATCGCCTAGCATTATTTTAATCTCAGACACAGAAGAGGTAAGGCTTGAAAGCACAGACGGCCGAGCCCCTAATAGACCAAAATGAGCATCTAGAATTAATGATTTATCTCACACTATTCATTATTAACGTACCTTTGTACCAGAAATAGTTCTTATTTCAGAAGAAACGGAAACCTTTTCCGTGAAGAATTTCAATTAAAAATCCGGCTGTATAACTAGATTCAAAAAGCCGAAAATCAACAAACAATAACAATATTTTTACAGTTAAGATGGGAAGAAAAAACAATCCTAGAGGAGCCAAAAAAGCGGAATCTTTTAAGCGCGAACTCAGACGAGAAATCATGAACTTGATGGCTACACAGCCTCATGAACCCATGAATCACAAACAAATAGCCGGATCATTAAGCATTAAAGATGCTGGCATGCGGGTACTTATTTATGAACTGCTTTTAGAAGCCGTGAGTAAAGGAGAAATGAAACAAATATCTAGAGGCAAGTTCAAGCTGATAAAGCAGAAGAACGAAGTCATAGAAGGGAAAATAGAAATTACTCAAACAGGAAGAGGATTCGTTATTCTAGAAGGATACGAAGAAGATATTCCGGTGAGAAAAGTAGATACAGGAGGGGCTTTCTGGGGGGACATGGTAGAAATAGCCATTTCACGTCACAAAGGGAAGCTCACAGGGAGAGTACTGAAGGTTACCCATAGAGCCAGGGAGCAGTATGTAGGGATTTTAGAATTATCTACAAATCATGCATTCGTAGTAGCTACAGATAGAAGAATTCACACAGATTTTTTTATTCCCAGAAAGAAGTTGAATGGCGCTATGGATGGAGATAAAGTAGTGGTGAAAATGACGGATTGGAAAAATCCAGATGATTCACCGTTTGGAGAAATCATTGCTGTGTTAGGTAAGCCGGGAGAGAATGACACGGAGATGCATTCGATTATGGCAGAGTACGAACTCCCTTATGAGTTCCCTGCTGAAGTAGAGTTAGCCGCTGAGCAGATTCCTACAGAAATCACTAAAGAAGAAATAGCCAAGCGTAGAGATATGCGTAAAACGGTAACGTTTACCATAGATCCAGATAACGCTAAGGATTTCGATGATGCACTTTCTCTTAAGAAATTAGAAAACGGAAACTGGGAAGTAGGAGTCCATATAGCAGATGTTTCTCACTATTTAACTCCGGGATCTATTCTGGATGATGAGGCTATCAATAGAGCCACTTCTGTTTATTTGGTAGATAGAGTAGTTCCGATGTTGCCAGAAGTATTGTCTAACGGGTTATGCTCACTTAGACCTAATGAAGAGAAATTATGTTTTTCTGCGGTTTTTGAGTTAGATGATAACGCGAATATGGTAGGAGAGTGGTTTGGAAGAACAGTAATCCTTAGTGATAGAAGATTCACTTATGAAGATGCTCAGGAAATGATAGAAGGGGCCGAGGGAGATTTTAAAGATGAAATCCTTACGCTTGACAGACTTTCTAAACTTCTGAGAGCAGAGAGATTTAAAGAGGGTTCTTTAGACTTTAGCACAGAGGAAGTGAAATTCAATTTGGATGAAAATGGGAAGCCCTTGGGTGTTTACACCAAGGTGATGAAGGATGCCAATAAGTTGATAGAAGACTTTATGCTCTTAGCCAACAGAAGAGTAGCTAGATTTATAGCTAAACCAGAACAAGGAAAAGCCAAGACGTTCGTATATAGAATTCACGACTTACCCAATGAGCAGAAATTAGCAGAGTTAAAAAACTTTGTAGCGCATTTAGGATATGAGTTACCGACTTTAGAGCCGGGAGGAAACGCCAAAAGAGAGCTAAACAAACTACTCGCACGTGTAGAAGGAAAAGCAGAGGCAGAATCAGTAAAACAGCTCGCTATAAGAACGATGGCAAAAGCGGAATACTCGACAGATAACATAGGCCACTTTGGGCTTTCGTTTGACTATTACTCTCACTTTACTTCTCCAATAAGACGCTATCCAGATGTAATGGTACACCGCCTATTAGCGTTGTATTTAGACGGAAAACCAAGTGCTGCGCCAGGAGAATATCAGAAGCTATGTAAGCATGCCAGTATGTTAGAGCGCAAAGCCTCAGAGGCTGAACGGTCTTCAATTAAGTACAAGCAAGTAGAGTTTTTAGTGGGAAGAATAGGAGAACAGTTCGAAGGAACTATTACAGGCGTAACAGGCTGGGGGATGTATGTGGAGATAAATGAAAATAAGTGCGAAGGAATGGTTGGTTTAAAAAACATTTCGCATGATCATTTCCACTTCGACCAGGCGGAGCTTGCTGTTGTAGGCAGCAGAACTGGCGAGCGCTATACTTTGGGAGACCAAGTAGAAATTAAAGTAGTAGGAGCGAACTTGGAGAAAAAACAATTAGATTTTGATCTAGTGGTCTAATCATTGTCCTAAGTCCATTAAAAATGTAGGGGTTATTTATTGATAACCTCTCCATTAATCCTTCAGAAAAAAGTAACAATTTTCAGCTGTCTACGTAAATTTTATAGAACGGCATCTAAAACCAGTTACTATGTTAAGAATTATAAACCCTTTGAAAATTAAAGTAAGTACTGAAAACTCTATTACAGTAGATTATACAAAAATTGGTGAAACGCCCATATTTGATATCTGTGACAATGACGGGAAGTTGTTGGAAAGCGGGGTGCTATATTCTCCTAAAACTAATATCTATATCAAGTGTTTAGAGATTGGGCAGTATTATATCTTCGTCCTTGACGGACCTCATATAATTTCTCAAAAGTTCGCAGTATAACGCCTTAACCCACTTATTCCAAACCATTTCTGAAAGAGTTTACTATTCCTTTTTCCAAACTGTTTCCTGCAGTAAAATCGATTTATAGGCCATCAACCTATTTACCTATATCTCAGATAAATTACTTTTTTTTATAGTTATTCCACTTTTCTAGAGCGTTTGATGTTCTTGGTTAGCTATTTTCGCTTAAAATCAACCCGATGAATAGTTTATGGAAATACCTTTGCATTGCTGCACTATTAATAGCCTGCAACCAAAAATCAACCACAGCAGATAAAAAAATGGAAGACATTACACCCCCTTTAGCCAAGAAAATTTCTAAAGAGCTTACTGCACACGGAGATGTGCGCGTAGACGATTATTTTTGGATGAGACTCTCTGATGAGCAAAAGAACGCGGAGAAAGCGGATGCACAAACACAAGATGTTTTAGACTATCTAAATGCCGAAAACGCTTATAAAGAATCGGTAATGAAGGATACAGAAAACCTTCAAGAGAAACTCTTCACAGAAATGAAGGGAAGAATTAAAGAACAAGATGAGTCTGTACCCTATAAGAGTAATGGATATCATTACTACGTCAGAACAGAAGAAGGAGCGGAATATGCTATTTATTGCAGAAAAAAAGGAACGCTAGAATCTTCAGAGGAAATCATGTTGGATGGACCTAAACTAGCTGAAGGCCATGATTATTACTCTATAGCCGGAAGGGCGGTAAGTCCAAGCAATGAAGTGGTGGCTTACGGAGAGGATACGGTATCTAGAAGAATATATACGGTACATTTTAAAAATCTAAAAACAGGCGATTATCTGTCTGATCAACTAGAAGGAACTACAGGCGGAGTTACATGGGCTAATGACAATAAAACCGTGTTTTACACTAAAAAAGATGAGGTTACTCTGCGCAGCAATAGAGTCTATAAACATAAAATGGGCTCTCCTCAGTCTGAGGATGAGTTGGTATACGAGGAAAAGGATGAAACCTTCGGAACCTTCGTGTATAAAACAAAATCAAGAGCTTATATAATTATCGGGTCGTATAGCACACTTTCTAACGAATATACTTTTGTAGATGCTAACACGCCAGATGCTGAGTTTACGATGATTCAACCTAGAACTGAAAAACTCGAGTATAGCGTGGCTCATTATAAAGAGCATTTTTATATTCTCACGAACCATGAGGCTAAGAACTTTAGGCTAATGAAGGCCAATGTAGGGAACTGTGGATTGGAGAGCTGGGAAGAAGTAATTCCTCACCGTGAAAATGTGATGCTAGAAGGCGTAGAGCTTTTTAGTAATTTCTTAGTGCTGGATGAGCGTGAAAACGGGCTTACAAATCTACGAATCAAGCCATGGAAAGGTGATGCAGAGTATTACTTGCCGTTTAAAGACGCGGCCTATTCTGCGGGTACTGGAGCAAATCTTGATTTTGATACAGACTGGCTGAGATATGGTTATACGTCTATGACTACTCCATCTTCTACGTTGGAGTGGAACATGAAGACGAAGGAACAAAAACTATTAAAACAAAGTGAGGTAGTAGGGGGCCATAATCCTGAAGATTACGAATCTAAAAGAGTATACGCAACCGCTAAAGACGGGACGAAAGTTCCTATGTCTATGGTATACAAGAAGGGGATAGAGTTAAACGGAGAAAACCCGACATTACTTTATGCTTACGGTTCCTATGGAGCTAATATAGATCCTGGATTTAGTTCGTTAAGATTAACGCTATTGAATAGGGGATTCGTGTTTGCTATAGCTCATATTAGAGGAGGGCAAGTACTCGGAAGAGAGTGGTATGAAAACGGTAAAATGCTTAAGAAGATTAATACGTTTACGGATTATATAGATTGTGCTCAGTTTCTTATGGATGAAAAATACACTAATCCTGAACATTTATACGCTCAAGGAGGAAGCGCAGGAGGATTATTGATGGGGGCAGTTATAAACATGCAGCCTGATTATTTTAATGGTGTAATAGCAGCTGTTCCTTTTGTAGACGTCGTTTCTACGATGCTAGACGAAACTATTCCTCTGACTACTGGTGAATTTGATGAATGGGGAAACCCTAAAGAAGAAGAGTATTACCATTACATGAAGAGCTATTCTCCGTATGACAATGTGAAGAAGCAAGTGTATCCCAATATGCTAATCACCACAGGGTATTGGGATAGTCAAGTACAGTATTGGGAGCCGGCTAAATGGTTAGCCAAACTAAGAGATTATAAAACAGACGAAAACATTTTGATTATGGACTGCAACATGGAGACAGGTCATGGCGGAGCTTCTGGGAGGTTCGCTGCTTTAAAAGAATACGCTCTGGAATATGCTTTCCTCTTAAAGTTAGAGGGGATCACGGAATAAGAGTGTACAGAATTACAAAAGAAAAAAGACCTCAGCTGTGCTGGGGTCTTTTTTTGGTTTTCACCCTGCTAGATCCAGCGCTTAATTTCAATTGCCTTTGTATAGTTTGTAATTGAAATTCATCGGAGCTATGAGTTGGCTGATGAGAACACAGAAACTCCACAAAATCCCTTAAAGTTTTTTTATCTTCGGCACATGAATTTAAGGACCCTAATAAATAGAATCACTCTGTTCTCAGCAGGTATACTTATAAGCGGAGTTGTTTGTTCTCAACAAAGCGACAACGAGATTTTGCCCTCTTATATGACCGAGCTCGAGCTTAGAATGTTAGGAGAAGGGTTGCCTCCAGCCATTCTCTCTAGAGGAATAGAAATCCCTCCTCCCTTCGATAACCTTAGAAATATGGCCGAGTGGGAAGAGATTCAAGCGCTAACTGTGGCTTGGACTTCATTTCCTTCTATTCTAAAACAAATAATAGTAGCGGCTAAAGAGGAATGCGAAGTAATTATTCTTTCTGAAAACATCAATCAGACCCAAGCTTACCTCAACTCTAACCAGGACGGCCTAAGCCCTATCGATAATTATGACAATGTGACTATACTAGACGCTGAATTTAATTCCATCTGGATGAGAGATTATGCCGCCAACCCTGTTTACGGTAGCGAGGTGGATGACTTGGTAATGGTAGACTGGATTTATAACAGACCAAACAGGCCAGAGGATGATGCTTCTCCATCATACATAGCCGATTATTTAGGGTTAGACCTCTACTGCCTTACGGATTCCCCTACAGATTTAGTAAACACTGGCGGAAATTACATGAGTGATGGATTTGGGAACGCGTTTGCTTCGGAGTTAATTATAGACGAGAATGAACCGTTTAATGAGTATGGAGTAAGTCCTAAAGATGTAGAAGAAATAGAAGAAATTCTAAACGAGTGGATAGGAGTAGATAATTACATTTTAATGCCGATTCTTCCTTTCGATTTAATTAGTCATATAGACATGCATATGAAGCTGCTAGATGAAGAAACACTTCTAATAGGAGACTTTGGTGATGAATCAGATGGGCCTCAGATTCAGGCGAACATAGAATACATTCTGTCCAATACCACGACTAAATGGGGCACCCCTTGGAAGATAGTTTGGATTCCTATGGTTCCTTCGGCTTTTGGTGGTTTCCCAGATGGAGATTTCGCAGAACCATATTACAGAACATTTACCAATAGCATTTTTATCAATAAAACCATATTAGTCCCTACATACAGGGAAGAGTTTGACTCTATTGCTCGAAGAATTTATGCTGAAGAATTACCGGGGTATAATGTAATATCTATCGACTGCGATGATCAACCAGATCCTATTATCTCTGCTGCTGGAGCACTTCACTGTATTACGCATTCTGTAGGAGTAGAAGACCCACTGCTTATTTCTCATAACCCGCTAGAGGACACATTTAATACTACAGAGGATTACCGTGTAGAGGCCTACATAAATCACAGGTCCGGAATCAGTGAAGCCAGTATGTTCTGGAGACTAACTGGAGAATCGGGCTATACCGAAGTAGCATTGGCCAGCATTGGAGGAAACGACTGGGAAGCATTTATTCCAGCTCACTCAGTGGGAACGGCCATAGAATATTACATTCACGCAGAGGCCTCATCTGGGAAGCAGCAGAATAGACCTATGCCAGCGCCAGAAGGTTACTGGACCTTTAGGGTACTGGGCGAGGTGAGCATAAATGAGAACACAGCAGTAGAAATTCTGCCTATTTATCCTAATCCAGCCAAGGCTATTACGGTAATTCCCGTTTCGTTATCCAACGCCTCTAAAGGCAGAGTATTTATAACAGATGCTCAAGGAAAAGAGGTGCTAGAAGTGTTTAGCGGAGATGTAAAAGCAGGAGAAACCAAGTTTTTCTTCGATGCTGGCCAGTTAACTGCAGGTATTTACCATATTCACATAGCGAGTGAATTAGAGCCTACTAGTCAGAAACTGGTGGTTCAGTAAGCGTATTTTAGTGCTTTTAAATGATGAGCACACAGATGGTAAAAAAACTGGTTTTTTTCAGCGTTGCACTACTGGCTTTGGCCGGCTGCCGCTATACCCCTTTTCTAAAATATTACAACTTAGATAAAGATACAGACTTGCCTAAGTTCAATAAGTACAGCCACCTTTCTGGTGGGAATAACAGCATGCGTTCAGCGTATGATGTAACTCAGTATAACTGGGACGTGGCAGTTTTTCCTGAGAAAAAAGAAATCTCAGGCAGCATGGAGATTTGGATGGATATAGTTCAAAACCAAGATACACTGCTCTTCGATTTAAGCAATCATCTGAAACTAGATTCTGTAAAATGCAGGGAACAGGTCATATATAAAAGAAAGAGAGATTTAGTTTACATCATATTTCCAAAAGAACAGGAGGCTGGTGAATCCATAGAAATTACATTTTACTACCACGGAAAACCACCTAATATATTGGGAGAAGGACCTATCGTGTGGAAAGAAGATAGCTATGGAACCCCATGGTTCTCTACCCAAACAGAGGGCTTAGGAGTAGGGTCTTTATTTCCGTGTAAAGATTTACTGATAGACGAACCAGAAAAATGCAGCATCCGTTTAGATGTGCCTGAAGGGCTAAAGGCTGCGTGCAATGGAGTATTGCAACGCACTGAAACCAATAAAGGAAGAACGGTAACCGAGTGGCTGGTTTCCAATTCTATCAATGTCTATAACATCTCGTTTAACGCAGGAGACTTCGTGAAATTTCAGCTTCCTTATACGGATATCAATGGAGTAACACACGAGTTAGAATTTCATGTGCTTAGAGAAAATGAAGAAGCCGCTAGAAAATTTTATGCCCAGACTCCTAAAGTAATGCGTGCTTCTGAAGAACTTTTTGGGGAGTATCCGTGGTGGAATGACGGATTGAAATTCGTGGAGTCTACGTTCAGCGCTATGGAGCACCAGGGGTGCATAGCCATGGGGAGTGATTATGAAATAGACTGGGAAGATCTGAACACCACTCTGGTGCACGAAATAGCCCATGAATGGTGGGGAAATAGTATCACGGCCTCTGATTATTCCGACATATGGCTTCATGAAGGGTTGGCTACTTATGGAGAAAGCTTGGTAGCAGAAAAGCTGTATGGATATGATAACTACCTAAAATACTGCCGTAACCAGCAGTATTGGGGGATCTATAACAAACGACCAATACAGAAAGTGCCTAATGTTCGCTACACCAGCTGGGCCGCACATGCAGACGGAGATATTTATAATAAAGGAGCTATGCTTATGCATACCCTGAGAACTCAAATGGAGAATGATGAGTTATTTTTGCGTATTCTTAAGGATATGCAGGTGAAGTTTAGAGATACTACTATTTCTTCTGCAGAGTTTGAGGCATACTTCATAGAAAAATGCGGGTGCAATTTACAAGCTATTTTTGACAGAATGCTCCGTGTAGCTGAAGCTCCAGAACTCGCGTGCAGCTTGTTTATTAGTGAAGACAAAAGCACTGCAGAATTAAAATACAAGTGGGCTGAGGGAACGCCAGCCGACTATCCCATGAAAATTAAATTTATAGCGGGAGAGGAAGAGTTCTTCATAGAACCTAAAAGGGATGCCCAGTCTATTG
>DDEI01000063.1:14971-26500 GCA_002336675.1 Flavobacteriales bacterium UBA1958
GTGATTTTAAAGTTTCGTCTTGAGCCTAAGTGGAAGGTATTTTTTGAAAGGGATGGGTTATGAATTTAAACTTCAGTTAAGGAAATTACTTCTTCTTATTGCGGTAAAACTTCTTTCCGCCTCCGCCACTTCCACCGTATCCTCTTTTGTCTCCTTTGGCGTTCGGATTCCAGGCTGGTGCTGGACCGAATTGTTCAGGAACAGGAACTTTAAACACTTCTGTATCTATTAGTTCTTCTATACGTTTAAATCGAAACATATCTGATGGGCTAATCATAGTTAGTGCTATACCGGTAGTGTCTGCTCTGGCAGTTCTTCCCACTCTGTGAACATAATCAGCGGCATCATTAGGGACGTCATAATTAATTACTAGGTTAATGTCCTTAATGTCTATTCCTCGGGCCAGCACATCTGTAGCTACTACTACTCTTGTTTTTCTGCTTCGAAATCTTCTTATAGCCTCTTCACGGTCCTTCTGAATTAAGTCTGAAGAAACACCTCTTACTTCATAGCCGTTTCCTTTTAAAGCTTTAGCAATAATGTTTACTTTTTTCTTAGTACTGGTAAATATGATTATACTCGTACATTCAGGCTTATCCTGTATGAGAGATTTAATCACAGCGTTTTTTTGGTCATCAAATACGCAGTAAGCTGCTTGCAGAACTCCTTCGGCTGGCTTAGCTAAGGCAATATCTATTTCCAATGGATTAACCATAGTCTTTTTCACGAGTTGCCTAATTTTAGGAGCCATGGTGGCACTAAACATTAAGTTCTGTCTTTTGGTTGGGAGGTATGAAATGATTTTCGCTATATCTTCATTGAACCCCATATCCAACATTCTATCGGCTTCATCTAAAATAAAGTGCTTAAGTTTAGATAAATCTACATATCCCATAGATAAGTGAGAAAGCAACTTTCCGGGTGTAGCGACTATAATATCTGCTCCTGAGGTAAGGGCGTTTTTTTGTTTATCCCAGTCAGAACCTTCTCCCCCTCCATACACAGGAAAAGAGTCTGCTCCAGCAAAGTAGGAAAAACCTTGGATTTCTTTGTCTATTTGCAACGCGAGCTCTCTTGTAGGACAAACAACTAAAGTGTTTATGCCGTTACTGCCTTGTTCGCATATTTTATTGAGGACGGGAAGAATAAAAGCAGCTGTTTTACCAGTTCCTGTTTGCGCACAAGCGATGAGGTCTTTATCGTCTAAGATTAGCGGGATAGCCTGTTCTTGAATAGGGGTAGCATTTTCGAATCCCATATATCCTATGGCTTCTAAAATGCTGTCGTTTAAACCGAGTTCTGAAAATTTCACGTGGTGAATTTACGCAAATCAAAGGAGGTTAACTCTCCACATGAAATAACTAATTAAACTTTTCTTTTGGATAAGAAATTTTCGCGCTTACAGGGAGAGAAAGCTCAAAATCTGACAAACTATCTTCCACGCTAAAAAGGAATCCGCATGTAAAACCAAGAAATTGAATTAGAAAAAGGACAATAAGCGGACATGAATTTCATTCCGGTCAGTATTGCTTTTTCTATCTTTGTAAAAAAATATAATGGCTAAGAAAGTGCTTTTAGGGTTAAAGTTGCCTACCGATCCACGTTGGGCAGATATTGCTACTCAGAACATAGAAGACATTTTAATGGATCATGCGTGGTGCGAGCAAAAGGCAGCCTCAAACGCTATAACTATTATAGTTAAGTTTCCTGAGTTTGGAGAGCTGGTAGATGAAATGATTCAAATTTCTATGGAAGAGCTGAGTCATTTTAAAATGGTGGTAGAACTACTAAAGATGAGAGGTCTCGCCTTAGATCAAAAGAGGAAAGATCCTTATGTAAATGACTTGAGAGATTTTGTAAAGAAGGGAGGAACGAGAGTAGACCAGCTTTTAGAGTACCTATTAGTAGGCGCCATGATAGAAGCAAGAAGCTGCGAACGGTTTAAACTTTTATCTGAGAAATTAGAGGATACTGAATTGGCTCGTTTTTACAATGATTTAATGATTTCTGAAGCAGGTCATTACACTTCTTTTTTAACTCATGCTAGAAAAATAGCGGGAGCAGCAGTGGCTAATAAGCGCTGGGAAGAATTCTTGGAATACGAGGCTACTTTGATGAAAAAATATGGCTCAGAAGAATCTATTCATGGATAGCGAGATGTTATCTTGAGCTTTTTATTGTCAGAAAAACATACCTTACACACTGAACAAAGATGACCATGGATAAAAGAAAATTTTTAAAAATATCTGGAGCAGCAGCAGCTGGAATAATGGTTTCCCCATTAATCTCGTGTGGAAACGCTTCGAGTAATAGTAGCGAAATGATTAAAGGTGATTCTGCAGCGGGCCCCTCTATTATGACTGAATTTAAGCAGGCCACATTAGGGTTTGATTATGCGGCTCTAGAGCCACATATAGACGCTAAAACGATGGAAATCCATTTCTCTCAACACCATGCGGGTTATGTGAGAAAATTAAATAATGCGCTTACCGAGTCGCCAGAATTTGAGGCAAATAACATAGAAAATGTGTTGGCTCGGGTTGTAGCGGGTCAGACAGGAATAAGAAATAATGCGGGCGGCCATTATAATCATTCTCTTTTCTGGGAATGCCTAACCCCTGGAGGAAGCGAAAAGCCAAACGGTAAATTAGCAGAAGCCATAAGTTCAGGGTTCGGCAGTCAAGAGAAGTTCGAAGATGCATTTTTTAAGTCTGCCAAAACTAGATTTGGTTCTGGTTGGGCTTGGTTAACAGCTGATAAGGAGGGTAAATTAGCTATTAGCTCTACTCCAAATCAAGATAATCCAATGATGAAGAATATCGTAAAAGAGGGAGGGACTCCTATTTTAGGGATAGATGTTTGGGAGCATGCTTACTATTTAAAGTATCAAAACATGAGGGGAGATTATATCAATGCTTTTATGGATATTGTAAACTGGGATACCGTAGCAGCTAAATATGCCCTAGTCTAAGCGCCTAAATTAAGTCCCCATATTATAGCTGTCATTCCTATAGCTAAGCAGTAAAAAGCAAACCAGGATAGCTTACTTTTCTTTACCAGTGCTATCATCCAGACACAGGCGATTATTCCTGTAATGAATGAAGAGACAAATCCTATAGCAAGCGGGGCTGCTAACTCTGAGGAAAACGAAAATTTTCCATCTAGCAGGTCCTTAGCTATTTTTCCTAGGATTAATGGGACAACCATTAAGAAAGAAAAACGAGCGGCTTTGGTTCTATCTATTCCTAGAAGCACAGAGGTAGAGATCGTAGCACCAGATCTAGATATTCCAGGAAGAATAGCTATAGCCTGAGCAAGCCCTATAAGTAGCGCTGCTTTCACCGTAACTTCTTTATTGGTGTTTTTGGCGGTGTCTGCTAGAAATAGAAGTCCGCATGTCATAAGTAACATGCTGCCTACGAGAAGTAAATTTCCCTCGAAGAGAGATTCTAGAAAGTCATCAAAAAACACTCCTACAAATGCCGCGGGCATCATGGAAATGATAATAGCTAGAGAAAAGGCAATATGCTTTTTGTTTTTTGAGATAAGACCTTGCAGTATTTCTAGAATGTCTTTCCTGAAAACCACTAATGTGCTAAGTGCCGTGGCAGCATGAAGAACTACACTTAACAGGGCTTCTTTGTCCTTTAAATCGTCCGCTCCAAGAATTTTCTGGGCAAGCTCTATATGTCCACTACTACTCACAGGTAAAAACTCAGTTAATCCCTGTACGATACCTAAAATAAGCGCCTCTAAAAAATCCATGTGTTGTAGAACGATGCGCCCAAATCAATGCGGCAACACCAATGAGCTTGTAAGAAGAGGCCTTATATCTCTTTTTTAGGCTTTTTCATGATAGCATAAATGACTAAAAAATAACCACCCAGAATAATTATAGGGGCGATATATAATCTTCTCACATTAAAAATTTCTTCACTAAACTCATTCGGGTTATCACTTCCTCCTCCAGAAAGAAGAGCAAAACCCGCCACAATAACGGCTAGTGAAATAAGCAATAAAATGTAATTCTGCTTACTGAACACAAAATCTGTAGGAGTATTTTCTTTTTTTGACATGTTGCTAATGTAATCTACCGTAATCTAATCTAAGATATTTTCTAACCGCAAATTTAGTAGAAAAGAAAGAGATTACTATGCCAGCGCCTACTATCCCAAGAAACAAACTACCAAATGCATTTAAAAACTGCTGGTCAAGCACTCCGGTCAGCTCTTTTAAAGAGTCCCTGAAGAAGTAAAGAATGGAGATAATCAAGAAGAAAGCAGTTAAGCCAGCGAGGATTCCTCTCCAGATACTCTGAACAAGAAATGGTTTTTGGATAAATCCAGATGTGGCGCCCACAAGTTGCATACTGCGAATTACAAATCTCTTCGAGAAAATCGCTAATCGAATAGTATTGTTTATAAGAGCGACAGCTATCAGGAGCAGGATGCCGCTGAAGATAAGCAGAAACAAACCTATTTTTTTAAAATTGGCGTGCATTTCAGCGACCATATTTGGGTGCCATATAACTTGTCTCACTGCAGGGTTGTTCTCTATTGCAGCACAAATAATCTTTAAGCTATCGGTTTCGGTGTATGCGGGCCTTACTTTTAAATCCACAGAAGCAGGTAAAGGATTTTGCCCCATAAAATCGAGAAACTCCTCTTTTAATTCGCGTTGCAATTCTTCTGCTGCTTCCTCTCTAGTGATGCTTTTAGTGCTTCTTGTGTATGGTTTCTGATCTAACCAAGTTTTGAAAGACTGTGTTTCTGCCTCGTTTACATGTTTCCGTAAAGTGATTAGTATAGGGATATCTTTCTTTAATTTATCTGCCGCTTGGTTCCCTATTAAAAGAAAAAGACCCATTAATCCCAGCATAAAAAGGACTAATGTGATTCCGAAGAATACGGAAGTCCCTGAAGTGAGATTGCCTTTAGATGTTCTTTTGTTTTTCACCATTCTTAATAAACGCTAAACTTAGAAAGATTCTTGCACTGGAATAAGAAAGAGCCGGAAGGCTTTAAAAAGAGACTTGTTAAGAAACCGAAGTAATATGTCCCTTGAAATGAATAGACTCACCAGCTAGAGGATGATTAAAGTTCACTAAGACAGTATTAACCTTATTCTCCTCTATCATTCCTTCAAAGACATTTCCGTCATCGTCAGTCATTTCTATCCACTCACCCTCCTGAAGAAAATCTTCATCTAACTCCCCATCTACTAGAAAGCTGTCTTTTGCATATTCTACTACGAGCTCATCTTGGATTTCACCATAAGCTTGCTTAGGGGTTAAGGTAAAACTGAATTCGTCCGAATGTTTTTTCCCTGCTAGCTCCTCTTCGAAGGCGTCTAACATTTCACCTTTTCCGAAAGAAAAAGACATAGGCTCTTTTGCAGCAGTTTCTTCTATTAATTCGCCTTCAGCGTTATCGTATGTGAGCTTATATAAGAGAGTTACTTCACTTCCTGTTTTGATAATCATTCTTTTATGGGAGTTATAGATTTTATTATTGCCTCAAGTTCACGAATCATTTCACGTTTGTAATTCCCGGGAGCATAAACTCTTGCGTCTGCATGAATTATTCTTCTGTTATCGTAATCGAGTTGGATGTATTGGATAGATGGCCCACCCTGAAAAGCACCCTCTTTAGTCCACAAACTTCTGATTTCCATTTTATAATCATTCCCCCCAGAGAGGATTCTTACCGTAGGTTCATGCTTTTCTTGATGTCTAATGAAAGTATTATCGGAATCATCGAATGTAATGGACCTCAGAACTTCATTTTTTTTCATCAGAATATTTTCAAGTGTAAGCATCTCTTCCGATTCGTAATCATAGGTGCTTATGACGAGGTCTTTTACCGTGTACTTTTCTAAGTCATCCTGTCTGATAGAGCTCACTTTGTTTATCCAAAGAACATTTCCTGAATCTATCAGTACTTTGTAAGAAGAAGGGACGACCATAGCGTATCCTTTTTTTCTTTCTATAGCTTCTAACACGGAAGAATCTTGTCTGAAAGAAAGTAGTTTCTGTTTTCTTTTCATTTCTTCATCGTTCACCTTATTTATAATGTCCTTATACCTTTTAGAGAGCAAGTTCAGCATATCTTCCTCAGTTTTGGCTTTTGCATAAATAACTATCTGATCTAAAGCATGCTCAGATTTACTAGTAGTGATAGTAGGTTCTTGGTTGTTAAGCTTATCTCCGATGTCTATGTGGAGCACGTTTCTGAATCTTTTGGCTGAACCTTTGAAGTTTTCTGGGGCGCTGAACTCTAGGTCAAATTGTCCTTGAGCGGGCATGATAGCAGGGACATAATCCGTGAAAAGAATTTTTATTGAATCCCCGAAATCTCCTTCCCATAAATGTTGGTCAGTCACCACTAGCACATCCCCAAAATCTCCTAAGTAGGCTTTTAATTCTCCTCGGTTTTCGTAATCACTGCACGAGTAAAGACCTAGAACAAAAAGAAGAAAGGTTAAGGCTTTCATGAAGATTTAGATTTTTTTAATTCTCAGGGTATAGCCCATTTTTAGATTTTTCGGGTTAATGCCCTTATTTAGTCTTTTTATATCTTCAGGGCTTACACCGGAGTAGAGTTTAGCTATATCCCATAAGGTGTCACCCTTTCTTACAGTATATAAAGTATAACCCTTTTGGGAAGTAGTTGTACTATTTGTTTGCGCTGCTTTCGGAGTTTTTGATTTATTTGAGGCGCCATATAAGGATAGCTTTTGCCCGGCTTTTATTCGGGTTCCTGAAATACTGTTCCATCTTTTTAGCTGCGAGACAGTTACTCCAGTTCTTTCAGCTATAGTCCCTAATACATCCCCACTGACAACAGTGTAGTAAGTTTTAGTTTTTCCTTTTTCTGCCAAGTTGTTGTCCTCAGCGGTTGGTTTTACGTAAGGGTGCTTTTGTTCTGGTTTGTAATTTCTGAATTCATTTTCTTGCTCAGCAAATTCCAGGCTGTTTCTGGCCGGCAGAACTAGTATGTTCCCCTGGCTAGAAGTAGGGATTATTTTGAGCTTGTATTGGGGATTTAAAGTCGTAAGAGTTTGCGCTGCAATAGAGGTCTTTTCAGTTATTTGATCAAACCTGAGTTCCTCATTGACTATCACTGTGTCGACTTGCCAAAAAGTTAAGTCTAATTCTTTAGGACGTATCCCATGGTCATCTCCAAATTCCATTAAGTAACACATAGCAATAAATCGAGGGACATATTTTTGAGTTTCTCTAGGTAAGAACGGGCGTATTTTCCAAAAGTTCTTGCTCCCCCCTGCTTTTCTTATAGCTTTATTTACATTACCAGGACCACAATTGTAGGCCGCTATAGAAAGCTCCCAAACCCCATAGATGCTATATAGTTTTTTAAGATACAGACAAGCGGCTTCTGTAGATTTTATAGGATCCTTTCGCTCATCTATATAGGAATTAATGGTGAGCCCACATTCACGAGCGGTTGGTAGCATAAATTGCCAGAGACCCGTGGCCCCTCTATAAGACTTTGCATTTGGGTTTAGAGCGGATTCTATTACGCTTAAATTTTTTATTTCCAGCGGAATATCTTGGCTATCTAAGATGGTCTCCATCTGTGGGAAGTACAACGTCGAAAGCCCTAATAGTTTTGAAAGTTGGTGTTTATACCTCAGATATTCTTTTATATACTGGTCTAAATGACTATTGTAAGCAAGGTCTAATGGCGTAAGTTCGTTTAAACTGTCCAACCCCTGTTTAAAAACAAGACTAGATTCGTTCAGAACTAGTGTCGTAGAGTCAGCGTGAGTTGCTATAAGTCCAGAAATATTATCTAGGTGGCTGAGCCACAAAGAATCTACTGTATAAAGGTAGTAATCTTCTGTTACGGGAGGCGGGAAAGTATCTGCGGGGATGACTAATGAGATTTGACCTACAGAGGGCGTTGAGGCCAGCAAAGCGGCCCAAATCCAGAAGGACTTCAAAGATGGGAGTTTCATGGCGGTAAAAATAAAAGGCTACTCCTCTACTTTTTTATCCTGACTCTCATCTTCCGCTTCTTTAGAGGCGTTCTTAAAGTCTTTCATCCCTTGCCCAAGGCCTTTCATTAGTTCTGGAATTTTTTTACCTCCAAAAAGAAGGACAACTACTAAAACTATAAGGATGATTCCAGGAACCCCCATACTCTGTAAAAACGCCAAGTTTGTCATCATATTTTGCTTGTTGGATTATTTTACAAATTTACTTAAAAATTTACGCCTAGCGTTATACTGGGCCATTATCTAGAAGTCTAGTCTTTCCTGAGTATGCAGCTATTAATAGCCTTGCCTGTCCTAAGTTGGTTTCGCTTTGCAACGCTTCTAACGTGTTTGCATTTACGATTTTTACATAATCTGGCTCTAAACCAGCACGTTTAAGTTCATGGGTTATCTCTAGTTCCGTATCGTGTAATGACTTTCTGGTCAGTCGGTGTTTTATATCAAAAACACTTTTGGATATAGTTAGGGCTGCTTTTTTTTCTTGAGAAGAAAGGTGAATGTTTCTTGAGCTCAAAGCTAGGCCAGAGGGCTCCCTCAGAATCTCACAGCCGATTATTTTTACACCTAAATCTTCAGAAGAGCTCATTCTGTTAATTATTGCTAACTGTTGCCAGTCTTTCTCTCCAAAATAGGCACGGTGTGGAGCGACTAGTTCAAACAATCTTCTTACGATAGTAGACATCCCGTCAAAATGGCCTGAACGATGGGCTCCTTCTAGTGTTTCCGTGAGTACCCCGTAATTTATGGGCATTGTGCTTAAACCGTGGTATATACCGGCTGTTTGAGGAAAAAAGGCAACATCAGTTTGCTCTCTTTTTAAGAGTAATAGGTCATCAGATTCCGTCTTAGGGTATTTGGCTAAATCGTCTTGGTTGTTAAATTGGGTAGGGTTCGCGTAGATACTTGCTACCACTACGTCTACCTCACCTCTAGCCTTCTTTAGTAGTGAGGCGTGACCTTCATGAAGGGCTCCCATTGTGGGTACTAAGCCAATGGTTTTTCCTGATGCTATCTCTGACTCCAAAACATGCCTTAACCCGGCCATCGTTCTAATGATTCTTGTTGAATTCATAAGGCTATTCTATGCGTTGCAATTGGTCAAAACTAGGTCAAAACCTTGACCTGAGGCGTAAAATATCGTATCTTTGTTGACGAAATCACTAGAAAAGCGTTGAAGAATGGAAAAAGTGCGTGTCCTTTATGTGTCTCAAGAAATCTTGCCGTTTACACCAGAATCAAACATAGGTTACATATCAAGACATCTTCCCCAGGGAATCTTTGAAAGAGAAAGAGAAATTCGAGTATTCATGCCTAAGTATGGAAAGATTAACGAGCGTAGACATCAACTGCACGAAGTTATCAGGCTGTCAGGGATGAATATGATAATTGATGATTCTGATCATCCGTTAATCATTAAAGTGGCTTCAATTCCTGCGGCTAGAATGCAGGTTTACTTCATAGACAACGAAGAGTATTTTTCTCGTAAACTCTACAACACTGATGAAAAAGGAAAGCTTTTCAAAGATGCTGATGAACGATCTATTTTCTTCGTAAAAGGAGTTTTGGAAACAGTAAAAAAATTAGGGTGGGCTCCAGACATTATTCACTGTCACGGATGGATGAGTGCTCTGATGCCTTATTATGTCAAGAAGATTTTTAACGACAACCCTCATTTCGCAGATGCTAAAGTGATTTATTCTGCTTACGAACAAGGGTTCGAGAAAACATTAGATAATCGATTTGTGGAGAAGTTAGAGTTTGATGGCGCATCGAGAGAAGATGTTAAAGAAGTAGAAACGCCTAATTTCAATAACTTAAACTTATTAGCTGCTAGATATTCTGATGGTGTTATTCAAGCTACGGAAAACATTGATCCTTCGCTAACAGACTACATTAAAGAAAATAACATCCCGTTTCTTAAATTCCCAGGGAATGATGGATACATTTCAGATGTAGATGAATTCTATGATAGTATTCATGAAGGAAATTCCGTTTTGATTGAAGAGTGAAAATGAAACTTAATTATAACCCTTTGAGAAATAGGCTGTCATTGACAGCCTTTCTCGTTTTAGTCATATTCTTTGCTAACTCTTGTAAGAAAGATGAACAGACCATTGGTCTCGGACTGCAACCGGCAGGAGACGCTCTTTCGATTCTTCAAGATAGTGTGCCGATCACGCCTTATCTTTATACTGCAGACTCTATAAGAACAGATGAAATAACTGAGGCATTTCTTGGGAATTATTTCGATGAACAATTTGGACAATCTCGAACTATATTTTATGGTCAATTAGAGCTTCCAGGGAATAATTTGGATTTAGGCGATCCAACTGATTTGATTCTTGATTCAGTGGTCTTGAGCATGAGAACGACCCAAAGGATTCTAGGCTCTTTGGAAGAACAGTCTTTTTCAGTTTATGAACTAGACCAGGTCTTATATTCCGATTCTCTATATTATTCGAATGAAACAGCGACATTATTTTTACAAGACTTAGTAGTTCCGGGAAGAGATGTTGTGCGCATTACGAACGCATCTAATATTTCTAGAGGAGACAGTATTAACTTCACCGTGGATATTCCATTAATAAATGAAGTAGGACAGCGATTTTTGGATGAACATGAGTCTGGAGCCCTAGAGGATGACGACTCTTTTCAGGCATTCTTTAAAGGGTTAGCTATTCAGTCTAACACCGATGATGGCGGAATTTTTGGAATAGCCCCTGATGACGGTGCTTCAGGAGTTAATCTCTACTATAGAGATTTTAGCGGAGAAGAAGTAGATACGTTGAGCGCGTCATTTCAGTTTAGTAATAACTCAGCATATTTTAATAATATTGATAGAGACTACTCAAACTCAATGTTTGGAGAATTCATCGAACCCCTCACGTTAGACGATGAAGTTTATCTTCAAGGCATAGGAGGGACTATGATAGAGTTGAAAATGGAGGAATTTCCTTTAGAGATAGTTGGGAATGAAGAATTAGTGATGTCTAGCGCTAAACTTATTCTTCCATTGGCAGATGTTGTGAATGATAAATACCCTATACCTACCGCGTTGTATTTAAGCACGGGAACTGTCAGAGACTCCTTAAAAATAGTAGAGGACCAAATTTTCGGAATAACTATAGACGGAACCATCGATACAGATTTGAATGCGTATGTTTTCAATCTGCCTCTTCATTTTCAGAACATTGTTATGGGGTCTACTGATCTAGAGTCATTATGGCTTTCAGTAAATCCACCAGAAAGATTGAGGGAATTCTTAGATAATGCCAGTTACTTTAGTAGACTTTTTCTAGAGCAGCGAAGGGTGATATTAAATGGGCCCAACAGTAATTCACAAGACACCTCTGAGAATATGAGATTGATTCTTACATATTCTGAGTGAGCCGTGAAGTATTTTTACTAAAACAAGTTTACTATGTGTGGAATAGTCGGTTATATCGGAGAGAAGGAGGCCTATCCTATTATTATTAAAGGGCTAAAAAGACTTGAATATAGAGGCTATGACAG
>DDEI01000029.1:0-19443 GCA_002336675.1 Flavobacteriales bacterium UBA1958
AATTTAAGTCAGTATCAAAACAAGTAGTAATTTCTTCTTCCAACATGTTTTGAGGAAGAGGATTGAAAAATATACTTACCGAATCTGAACTAAAACAGTCGTCATTATCTACAGTTACAGTATATACTCCTGAAGTGCTGACTTCTAGAGAAGAAGTGTTTTCGGGAACTGACCAGTTCACATTTAATCCTCCACTTACTTGAGCGTTTAGCTGAATAAATTCTCCATCACAAGCCGATTGGTCTGGTCCTAAATCTACCATTGGATATGCAACTGCAATTACTTCTGTTTGATCCACAGAGACGCATCCTTCAGGATTAGTTATAATTACAGAATAAACCTCAGATACATTCACATCTATACTCTGTGTGACCTCTAAATTAGGTGACCATGAAAAATTAGACCCCGCATTTTCAGCATCTATAGTGATGACCTCATCCTCACAAATATTTATTTCCTCTGGGAGTATCATAGTGGGGTTTTCATGAAACACAACCGATATCTCATCTGTATTTAAACAGTTATCTGCGCTTAAAACCTCTACAGAAAAAATTCCCGTAGTATCTACAGAAATAGCTTGAGTGAACTCCATAGTATTCCACAAATAAGTAGCTCCAGGGTTACCAGCGTTAATATCATAAACAGCTCCTGAGCATAAACTCTGGTCTGAACCTAAATCTAATATCGGTAACGGAATAACATCTAAGAAAACACTATCCATTATGCTGCACCCTAAAGAAGATGTTATTTCTACTACATACATCTGCTCTTCACTAATAGTGATTATGGCAGTTTCCTCAGTAGTATTCCATAAGTGAATCTCATCTGAAAATCCCGTGTCTAAGATTAATTCTTCCCCCTCACAAATAGTCAAATCAGGGCCAAGGTCAAGTGTTGGGTAAAGAACAAAAATATTCACAGTATCCGTTTGAAGGCATTCACCATCGGAGGCTGAAACTATGAACTCATTTGTTTCATTATTTACAACTTGGGTAGCAGGGCTATCTATAATCGTAACCTCAGCCCCTGACTGCCAAGTCCAGTCATACGTTCCAAGAACACTAGGAACTGCATTTAAATTTAAACCTGCCGCATCACAGACGGTCTGATCCGCTCCGGCATCAATAGTGAAGTCTCCTGAAACCGAAATTGTTATTTGTTCACTTAAACTGCACCCGGTTATAGTGTTAGTAGCCATTACTTCATATAAAGTAGTGCTAAAAGGAGTAGCTGTAGGATCTGAGTCTAAGAAGTAGGAAAGACTCTCAGCTGGAGACCATGAATATTCAATGTCTGCCGGGGACCCCAAAACCGTAGCATGTAAAACAGTTTGTTCTCCTGAACAAATCTCATCATCGTCTGAAGTTAATGATAAATCCAATGGTTGATGTACAATTATTTCCGCCTGAGCCGAAGCATTACAAGGTGCAGAACCAATCGAATAATCTATCATAAAAGTCCCGGGGCCGGATAATGCAGGGTTAAATACTCCAGATGGAGTAACTCCGACTCCACTCCATACACCTCCTGGATTGGCCGCCATTAACTGTAATGGATTGTCTGAAAGACAAAAAGGAGATATGGGGTCGATGGTTGGGTCTGGTGGCCCTGTTTGAGCACTTCCCGCAACATTACTTAGCTCTAAAGTGAAACTAGTCATAACGTTACTCCAATCTTCAACTAAAATCATTATCACATCTCCAGCAGAAACAATTGGAGCCGCTACCTCAGCTGAACATGGAAAAGTTGACCCAAACTCATTACAACCAGCAGAAGATGACGCATAATTACACCCAATTTCTGTTCCTAAAGAAAGTGCAGCACAAGGGTCTGATGCATTAGTAATATCAAATATCGATACATCTAAAAAACCAGTCGTTTGGTCACCATCAATAAGCAGATTCAAGTTTCCTCCTTCTGTTATATAAAGGGTAATATAAGCATAATTAGCGCTTGCTGCACCATTATAGAAATCCATACATGAAGAAGGATTGGCTGAGGCACTAATAAAATCAAAAGGCCCAGCAACACCTGGATTACAAATAGATGTATTTGTATTACATTGAGAATATGAATTCACAAATATAAAAAACGTAAATAAGAGAGAAATAAAACTCTTCATTCTGTTTGAATTAAGAAGTTAGTAACTTCGAATCTTCTGAGAATTGAATTCAAATATTCGGGGGAATGATCCGCTGAAAGAACCAAACAAATAGACTGGTCGAAATCATTTAGTTTGATTGAAATGATTTCAAGAAATGTGTTAAGAAATCGACTTTCCCAAACATCAATGCGATGGGATAATAATAATTTATTTGACCTAAACTCATAAAATATCTCTCCATTAGGAAGGATTTTCTTTTGAAGAATTGTTTCTAAAGAATCCTGAAAATCAACTACCAATGAATGGTGCTCAGCAGAAAAACTGACGCATTGATAGCTTAGAAAAAACAGAAGAAAAAGTGTTAGTTTCATGCTTATTGTTTTACAATAGCGAATTTAAGGTTTTTTGATTATGAGATTGTAAAATCTGCTAAGGTTATAGTAGACAATAAATTTAGCCAATTAGTTGCTTTAACTAAACTAATTATATGCCAGGAGACTTGAAGGCTTTAGTCCTCCCAAATAAACTCCTGACTCCAATTAGCTCGGACTTCCAGTTTTTGAGGAAACCTAAGGACTTTTTCTGGCTGACGCATTAAATCATAATTCCCTGTAGTCCAATATTTATCTTGATTTTCATCCTCTATTAACCTCATAAATAAAGATGCAGGCTTTAGATTACTGAACGAAATAGTCTCTCCTGCTTTGGGAGTGACCGTGTGAAGAATCTCCCCTTTCCCATTGGTAAGCTGAACCAGTTGATTAGAGCTAGTAAGGTTCAGTTTTATTTTTATTTCCCCTAAATCTTTCTCCTCTAAGACATTCCATTTAAAAACTGTAGAGTCTGATTCTATTAATTGAAAAACTGAATTTACTACTCCCGGAAAAAAATCAAGCCTGTATGCTTTTTTAGGCATAAGCTTAGTGCTAACCATAAAATGAAATTCATCTAAAACGCTTAATTGGTAACTCAAAACATCAAGGGAATCAGAATAAATAAACTTAACCTTAGAGCTGTCGAGCGCTTGCATAGGCAGAGAACTTTCGAATATCAATTTTTGATCCGGTAATACTTGTCTTCTTATCTCTGAGGTAATCTTGGTCGCCTTATTTAACGCATAAACTTCGGCTAAGTCATAACTCATTATCTCAAGGGTGTCAATAAGCACCTCGGCTGTTAAAAATCTTTTGTCTGTTCTATGCACATAAATAGGCTCGCCCAGTTTAGTGTAACAAAACAGAGTGTCTTTACCTCCGTTCAATCTGCTTACTATGTTTATGGAGTCTTTCTCGGTTCTATGAAACGCCATCACATCCCTCTGAGGAGAGCTAAATGCTATTTTAAATACTCCTGTAGAATCTGTTTTAACAGAGCTGATATAGCCATAATCTAACTCTTCATTAAACAGTGAAACATTAACTACTGGAGCTATAGTATCTAGAGGACTTAATAGTAAAGAGGTGTCTAAAAACCCTATATTTTCATCCAAATTATTATAGAGAAAGTCTCCATCTAATTCCTCAAGAGCGAACAGTTTATAAGCTCCTTCAGGCAAGTACTTTATATTATAATTTCCTTCTGTATCGGTTTGAGAAAAATAATACGGTTTAACCGTTCTTGGCAGTGAATCCTCCAAAGAATTATACAGCATTACCTTCACATTCTCTTTTCCTTCGGAGGTAAATGCATCAGTTATTTTCCCTGATATGGCTAATGAGTCTAGTTCTGGACCAGTAGAAAAAGCCATAATATAATTTCGCAATATGTTTCCTGCGTTATAATCTTTTACCCCTTCTCCGAAGTTAACCGAGTAAGTGGTGTTTTCTAATAAGGCTTCTGTAAACTCTATTTTCAGCGTTTTCTTCTTCAGGGTAATCTCAGGTTTTTGAGTTAGAGGTGGAGAGATTATTAATTGATTATTAATATCATTCAGCTGCACATATTCATCAAAGGTTACTTGAACTGAAGAGCCAGAGAAATTTACCGATTCGTTGGTTGGTATGGACTTCACTACTTCCGGAGGACTCTTGTCTACAGGGCCGCCAGAAGGGACTCCAGGCTGAGCGCACCCAGTAATAAGCAAGATGAACAACGCTACTGTACTATTAATTTTAAAGATGTTTTTCAAACGACTGAATTAATGACTTTAAGTTTTCTAAATCTACTAAAGAGAACTCATTTAAGTTCTCGCTATCTGCATCTAAAACGCCCCAAAACTGAGAATCTTTATAAACAGGGAGCACTATTTCTGATTTGGACTTGGAACTGCAAACGATGTGTCCCGGGAAGTCGTCTACATTCGGCACTATTAACGCTTTTTCCTCTTCCCACACCGTTCCACAAACTCCTTTCCCTTTATGAATAAAGGTGCAGGCTACTGGCCCTTGAAATGGCCCTAGCTGAAGGCGTTCTTCTGAAACTTTTCTGTAAAAACCTACCCATAGCCATCCGAAAACTTCTTTGAGCGCTGCACTGAGGTTAGCGCTATTAGCCACCCAGTCTACACTAGGGTCAAGAAGTGCTGGAACTTGAGTAATTAGTTCCTGGTATTTCTCTGATTTACTCAGAGAGTCTATACTAAATTCTATTTCTGCCATCTACTCTACAAAGATAAATGCTTAAAATCAAGAAAACTTGCTTCCAAGATGAAGATTTAATAAATCTTACCATTAATCTATTGGAGATGCCATGGCAGCTACTCTAACCGAACACCCTATTTCGTTTAACGGATTTACACACGCTTCCAATGTAGAGCCTGTCGTTATCACATCATCTATAAGAAGAACTCTTTTCCCTTTAAGCAGCGAAGAATTAACACTAAATAGATCGGCAGTATTCGTAAACCGCTCAAATCTCCCCTTGCTTGTTTGAGTCTCGTTAAACCTATTTCTCTTTAATCCTCCTGTCAGCACTGGTAGTTTGGTGATCTCAGAAATCCCTTTACAGATACTGTCGCACTGATTAAAGCCTCTAATCTTTAACTTTCGTTCATGAAGAGGAACTGGAATGATATAATCTACTTCTGAGAAAAAATCCGAGGACTCATATTCAGAGGCAAACATTCTCCCGAGCAATTCTCCAACTTCTTGATTCCCTCTGTACTTTAATTCATGAAGTAAATGCATGACCTCAGTCCCTTTTAAAAATTGTAAATAAGCTACTGCGCTTTCTACCTTCACCTTTCCCCAGAAATGTTTCTCTATTTGATTTCCTGTTCCGGCTTTGAAGTTGGTTCTTGGAAGTTGAACTCTGCAATTAGTACAAATGACATTCTCCGAGTATTGCAACGCATCTGTGCATCCTGCACAATACTGCGGATATAATAATGACCAAAGGTCAGAACAAGTTCTAGCTATAAAGGAAGCTAACATGAAAAGGAGTAATTTAGTTATCTAATGTTGAATCAAAAATAAGCATGTCACAGAAGAGAAGAACGTTTATGGGCCAAATTCTAACAGGAGGGATAGGGTTGGGGATTGGGTATTTTGTAGGAGCTAAAAAAGAAAAGTCTTATCCAAAGGACTCTAAAAAAAATACGGTTTCCCCTTACAAAGAAGGATTGGCAATCTCTACATGGTATCACGGAATAGCTGCCAATAATGCAGCATGGGGTGTGATTTCTTCTGGGGGAAATGCTATAGATGCAGCTGAGCAAGGAGCTAGAATAACTGAAGCTGACGTTACTGGAAAAAGTGTCGGTATTGGAGGAACTCCAGACAGAGAAGGTAAGGTAACTCTAGACGCTTGTATTATGGATAAAAATGGAAATGCAGGTTCAGTAAGCTTCTTACAAGGAATTAAGCACCCTGTTTCTGTGGCTAGAAAAGTGATGGATGAAACTCCACATGTGATGCTTGTTGGTAAAGGGGCGTTGCAATTCGCTAAAGAAAAAGGATTCGAAGAAGAAGATTTATTGACCGCTGAGACCCGAGCTGATTATAAAAAATGGCTAGATACCTCCAAATATGATCCTATAATAAACATAGAAAACCATGACACTATAGGACTAATTACTATGGATAAAAACGGGGATTTTTCAGGAGCATGCACTACTAGTGGCTTGGGTTATAAAATGCATGGCCGTGTAGGTGATTCTCCGGTTATAGGAGCGGGACTATTTGTCGATAATGCGGTAGGCGCTGCCACAGCCACAGGTTTAGGAGAGGCTGTTTTAAAAACATGTGGTACTTTCTTGGTAGTGGAGCTTATGCGTCAAGGGATGACTCCGAACGACGCATGCAAAGAGGCGGTGAATAGGATCGCTGACAAACAGAACTATGAAAACTTTCAGATCGGATATATTGCAGTTAATAAAGCGGGTGATGTAGGCGCGTATTCTATTCACCCTGGGTTTGATTATGCACTGCATAAAAACGGGAAAAACGAAATGCACAAAGTGGATAGTCTGGTCAAATAAATCAGACCCCCTTAAAATCGATTGCCGGAAAGTACGATTAGTTGAATTATAGTATTAGCTCAAAAGGATTTCAGTACCCCAATCAATAAAAATTTAGCTTTAGAAACCAAAGTGAAACAACTCCTTTAGTCACCCCGGCAATGGCTTCTTCTTTGTAACCAGACATCCCTGCTTGATGAACATCCATATCCAAGCATAGATCGAATAGCTTTTGTGGAGGGGCTTTGATGAATGTTTCTATTCTAATAATGGGCACTTAGGTCGTATTTAGTTTAATCTCTAAAAATGGTTACAGTTCCATTCAACTCTCCTGTCTGTTCCCCTTTTAGACCTGCATAATGGCAGGTGTAGAAATACGTGCCGTCAGGCAATGGATTGGAATTAGAATCATCCCCATCCCATTTTATCCTAGTGGTGGTAGCATATACTTCTGCTCCCCACCTGTTAAATAATTTAAAATCAAATTCTCCAATATAATTGAATACCGCAGGGACAAAAAAGCTGTTTAAGGAGTCTGCATTAGGAGTGAAAACATTTGGGAACACCACTCTCGGCTCACAGAAATGTGAAATCTCAATACTATCCGTACTAGAACAAGACAAAATAGGCTCTGCGATTAATACGGAGTACCATCCCGACTCTACTAACTCTATTAACTGGTCTTCTTCTCCGTTTTGCCATTCGTAGCTACCGCCATCATTTAATGCATCTAAAAAAAATGGATAATCAGTTTCTGGACATAACTCTAGAAAATTTTCAGCAAAAGGCTGCTCAGGGTTTTCTATAAAAGTAACTACTACAGAATCAGAAATTAAGTTATTATTAAACTCAAAGTCCAAGTAGAATACTCCAGATTCAGTAGCGGAGAGAAGCGTGTCTGTGAGTTCCGTGCCATCATCTATATTCCAATCTACGAGTAAATTATTCTCTTCGTCAGTCCATTGGTAAGAAGTAATTCCCTGGGTAAAGTAACTGAATGAAACAGAATCTCCATCACAAGCGAAATAATTAGAAATATCAATGCTCACCGTAGGAAAACAAATCTGCTGAAGATTAGCCGATCCACCTGTGCTAGATGTGAAACCCCATATTACCTCTGGATTACCCTCAAAAACACTATTTATTAAATTATCCTGACTAGAAATTAGCAGGACATCATCGAAGTACATTTCTAACTCGAAAGTGAATGCGTTCCATACAATTCTAGTGGTGTGATAAACTCCATCTTCTGCATTTATTCCTACTCCTAAAAGTGGCACTACCGCAGCTATAGGGTTGGAATTGTCTCCATTGTAAAATAAACCTGTATGGTCATCAGGAATATCACTAGCCAGCGCTCCGTTATCCCATGTATCAAACTCAATAGCTACAGAAGGAAATATCCCCTCTATTTCTGGGGTTTCAGAGTAATCGGCATATCCAATACCTTGGCCTACCCCTCCTATTTCACTCGTTCCAGGAGCCCTCATTACGAAGGCGAATCCATCTGCTCCATTGACATCATTTACTCCCAAGAACAAACAAAAAGTAGCATCAAATGATGCAGTTAAGTCGATAACATCTAAATCCCAAACAGCACCTGCCTGACTGTTTAGGTCTTCAGTAAGCGTAAAACAGGTGTCTGCTTCTAAACAAGCATCACCCTGAATCACAGGAATACCAAAGGCATTTCCTACAGTAATAAAATCCTGAGAGTAAAGAGATAAACTGAAAAACGAAAACAACAAAGTGAAAATCGAAATAAACTTCATGCTACGAATGTAATAAGAAAGAACCTGGTAGTTCATTTCATACACTTGGAGATTACGCCCCTAGATGAATTTATTCTAAATAAGCCCCCTTTCTGCTGAGGCTTATTTACTAAATCATGAACTAATTCTACCCCTGACTATCCCTAAGATAAACCGCCATTAATTTTTCTGATAGTTCTTCAGTAGAAAGATGTTCTATCTCTGCACGGAATTCGTCTCTGTGGATCTGTGGCATTAATTCTGCCGGAACAGGCTTTTCTTTAGCCACTTTTCTAGCCCAAAGAACGGCTCTGTTTATAAGTTGATCTTGTGCGCTTGGTAAAGGAATTTGTGTCAGCTCAAAGTTCAATTCCGATTGAATCTCTAAGAGTTTTTTCTTCTCTTCTTCGAACACAAAAGTGATGGCCGTTCCCGTTTTTCCTGCTCTAGAGGTTCTTCCGCTTCTATGAAGGTATGAATCCCTAGTGTCAGGAATGTGATACTGAATCACATGAGAAACATCATTTACATCCACTCCTCTAGAAGCTACATCTGTAGCCAAAAGTATATCTATGCTTCCAGCCTTAAACTGGTCCATGATCTTATTTCTCAATCCTTGAGGAAGATCTCCGTGAATGGCTCCACTCTTAAACTTATTGGCAGAGAGTTGCTTGAATAATTTCTGAACTCCAGATTTAGTTCTGCAGAAAACTATGGATCTATTTCCGCTGTACTTCTCTAGGTAATGTAGCAGCACATTGAGCTTTTGCTCAGGAACGAGTTCTAAGTATTCATGAGAAATTCCAGCGCTGGTTTGATCGGCATCACCTATTTCTACTTGCTTTAAATTCTTAACAAGACGTGCAGATATGATCTCCTTTACCTCTTCTGGCATGGTAGCGGAGAATAACCACGTCACATATTCAGACTTTACGTTGGTCAGAATTTTATCTATATCTGCCTTAAAACCAGTAAGCAGCATTTTGTCTGCTTCGTCCAGAATGCAGTATTGCAACGCTGATAAATCTACCAGTTTACGCTCTATCAAGTCCATCAAACGCCCTGGAGTAGCTATCAAAACCTGTGTGTCAGGAGTTAAGTCTTTGGTCTGAGATTTTAATGAAATCCCTCCGTAAATAGCAGCTACATGCACGTCTTCTATATTGGCAGAAAGCGCCTGCATCTCTTTTCCCATCTGCTCGCAGAGCTCTCTAGTAGGAACTATAATAAGCGCTTGAATATGTTTTTCATCCCCTTTTATACGCTGAAGTAACGGAATCCCGAATGCATATGTTTTACCAGTTCCCGTGGCTGAGCGGCACACGAAATCTCCATCATGAGTAAGCAAAAGAGGGATCGTCTTCTCCTGAACTTCTGTGGTTTTCTTAATCCCTTTTTCTTCAAGAACTTTTCTGATACCCTCGTGAACTTTAGTCTTTGTAAATGTTTTCATGGAATATTAAAAAGGATTAGTAGCCCAGACTGTTACTTCAGGAATAAACCCCCTATCGTCCATTTCTATTACTGAGCAAATTGTATGTCCTATTTCAGTAGGGGAGAGCTTATTGGCTTCCTCTGCTTTTTCTTCTCTGGAGTCTACGTTGAACGCAGTGGTCACTTCACTCGGGTTTACTAAACAAACTCTAATGTTCTCTTTTCTGAGTTCTGCCTGCCAGCACTGAGTCATGGATCTCACAGCAAATTTAGAAGCAGAGTAAACTGTTCCTCTACCAAATCCCTTTTGAGCAGCAGTAGAACCTATATTAATAATAGTTCCTGCCTGAGCAGCTTTCATTGGTTTGACCACTTCTTGAGTTAATAATGCTAACCCAAAAACATTGGTATTAAACACCATATTAAAGTTCTCTGGAGTGATCTCTCCTAGGATAGGAAAATCTCCTATTCCAGCATTATTAAGAAGCACATCTATATTTCCGCCTAGTGCGGCTATACACTCCGTAGCTTTATCTTTTATCGAGTCTAAATCAGAAATATCAAACACTACCGCCTTAGCTCCAGTAGCGGCAGCTGCGGCTTCTAACGTTTCTTTATTTCTGCCTGTGATTACTACGTTGGCTCCCTTTTCCACTAGTTGCCTAGCTGTTTCTTTTCCTATCCCTAAGCTTCCGCCTGTCACTAATATATTAGCCCCTTTGATGTTCATTTGTTCTTTTTTTTCGCGTTGCAAAGGTAGGAGTTATTCATCCCAAAACAGTATGAAGCCTTAGGCTATAATCCCCGCACGATTTTACCTCTGATGACCCCTTTCACAGACCGCGATGGCAAATCACGTTTTAAAGATAAAGATAGAATTATACCCGTGTTTTTTTTGATAAAACCCTTAGCTTGCATTCTATATCCATGAAAAAAATTAGTGTCAAAAAAGGAGAGATTCTTCAGCGTAAAGGAGAACTAAACTCTAAAGTTTATAAAGTTCACTCTGGACTGCTACGCAGCTACTCCATAGATGAGCAGGGTAAGGAACACATCTTCCTATTCGCTCCTGAAGATTGGATTATAGCTGACAATTCTGCTAAGGATGTTCCTAGCGAGTTATATATAGATGCGCTAGAAGACACGGAATGCGATGTAATTAATAGGTATGAAAACTTAGTGCTAGACCCTCTCAAACTTATGAAAAGAATGGCTGTTCTGCAAAACCGAGTAACCATGCTTATGAGTGCTTCTGCGATAGATCGGTACGATCACTTCTTACGCACTTACCCAAAAATAGTCCAGCGCGTTTCTCAGAAAATGATAGCCTCATACCTAGGCATTACACCTGAAGCTCTGAGCAGAGTGAAGAAAGAAAGCCATAGAAAGCGTTGATTTATTCTTGTTTTGTAGTTACGCTCAGCTAAGCTTCTTGTACCTGTTTTGGCGTTTGAGATTTCTTTCTTAGCAGTTTTTTTTAATTTATAGCCAGTTAAATTCTTACCACACATCAATAAGCAATGGGAATTCTAAGCGCTACTTTGTCTAATAAACAAATTATGAAATGGAAAACATACACGCTATGGGTGGAAGCAATGTTAAAAAATCCATCAATACCGTTTTTGCCCAGCACATAGCAAAGCGAATAACAAATGCTCTGGTGCCCAGCGCAAATTGGCGTAAATTCGCAAATGCAGAAGGAGAATTTGACAGTTTAGAAAGTCCGCCAAACACTTTGTTGACTGACTGAAGCCTAATTTTAACTTCTTTTGCAATAGAATGAAAATACTACTCACTGGTTCTAACGGCTATATAGGAAAAAGATTACTCCCAGTTTTGGTGGAATCTGGACACGAAGTGGTCTGCTGCGTAAGAGATCCAGAACGATTTAATCCGCCGAAATCTATCAGTAGCAGTATTTCTGTCATAGAACTAGACTTGCTTAAAGAGTCTACATTAGGTAACATTCCTAAGGACATCGATGGCGCGTATTATTTGGTTCATTCCATGTCTTCTGATGGAGATTTTTCCACCTTAGAAGAAGAATGCGCCATAAACTTTAGAGAAGCACTTTCTAAAACTAACACCTCCCAAGTTATTTACCTGAGCGGAATAGTCAACGAGTCTAACCTCTCTAAGCACCTCAGTTCAAGAAAGAATGTGGAGCTAGAATTAGCTCAAGGGAGTTATAATTTCACCACGCTAAGAGCGGGGATTATCATTGGATCTGGAAGTGCCTCTTTTGAAATCGTTAGAGATTTAGTGGAAAAGCTTCCTTTGATGATAGCTCCTAAGTGGCTATTAACCAAATGCCAACCCATTGGTATTTCTGATGTATTAGGCTTTTTATCTAGCTGCCTTTTTAACCCCAAAGTCTACAATCAAAGTTTCGATATAGGTGGCCCAGACGTGCTCACCTATAAAGAAATGTTACTAGAGTTCGCTAAATCCAGAAAGCTCTGGCGGAGAATTTACATAGTCCCTATAATGACCCCAAAATTATCATCTTACTGGCTCTACTTTGTCACCTCCACTTCTTATAGATTGGCCCAGTCGTTAGTAGACAGTATGAAGGTAGAAGTAGTGTGCGAAAACCGCAGAATAAATAACATTTTGAACATTGAACCTATCACTTACAAGGAGGCCTTACAAAAAGCTTTTGCTAAAATTGAAAGCAACCAAATAGTTTCTAGCTGGAAAGATGCTTATGTGAGTAGCGGAGTAGCCTATAGTATCTCGGATTTTATTCAGGTCCCTACCTTTGGGTGCTTCAAAGACCAGAGAGCCTCTAGAGTCGATGACAAAGAAAAGACTATTTACAAAGTATGGAGCATCGGTGGTGAAACTGGCTGGTATTATGGCACATGGCTATGGAAACTAAGAGGTCATATAGACAAGTTTAACGGGGGAGTCGGCTTAAGAAGAGGCCGAACCAATCTTCACGAAATTAACGTTGGAGATTCATTGGATTTTTGGCGAGTGCTCTACGCTAATAAAGAAGAGGGAAGATTGCTTCTTTTGGCCGAAATGAAACTTCCAGGAGAAGCCTGGTTGGAGTTCAAGATGAAAGGAGATGAGCTGGTTCAGACAGCTACTTTTCGACCACTTGGATTGGCAGGGAGAATGTATTGGTATGCGGTACTTCCATTTCATGGCTTCATCTTTAGCGGAATGCTCAGAAAGCTGGCAAAGACGAATTCTTAAAGAACTTCTTTCATGTCGTCGTGGGACTTTTTGCATGGCTTCAGCTCCAATATTACTTACATTCTAGATTATAGCCAACGATTTCAAGGATCAAGAGAAGCTAACTATTAATTTTACAATAAAAAGGGCACATGAAAGTCAATAAAATAGCCATTATAGGTTGCGGAAATTTAGGGACATCTATTCTTAACGGATTGATTTCTAGCGAATATTACTCAAATAAATCTATTACCGTTACTAGAAGAAACGTTATCTCACTGGAGAAATATAAGAATGAAGGTATACATATAACAACAGATAATACGGAGGCTGCGCAGCAGGCAGATATTCTTTTGATAGGCCTAAAACCATTCAGAATTCTGGAAGTGTTGGCAGAGCTAAAACCGCACTTGACCAAAGACAAAACCATTGTTTCATTAGCTACAGGAATTACTATTTCTCAGATAGAGGAAGTATTAGGTGCTGGAATATCTGTGTATAGAGCCATGCCCAATACTGCCGCTGATATCAAGGAATCTCTCACCTGTATCTGCGCTAATCACGCTATTTCTGAAACAGATGAAGTGACTGAAATATTTAACTCCGTAGGGAAATCTATAGTGATAGAGGAAGGGCTAATGGAAGCAGCCACCGTTTTAGGAGCGTGTGGAATAGCTTATGTACTAAGATTCATAAGAGGAATGATTCAGGGTGGAATAGAAATAGGATTTAGCGCTAAAGTGGCTACTGATATAGTTACTCAAACAGTAAAAGGAGCTTCAGAGTTATTAATACAAAACGAAACACATCCAGAGGCTGAAATAGATAAAGTAACCACTCCAAGAGGATGCACCATAGCCGGCCTAAACGAAATGGAACACCACGGGTTTAGCTCTGCGCTTATTAAAGGAATTGTAACTTCTTATGAGAAGATCTAGGAAAGATTTATTTAACCAAAAGACCAACCTCACCCAATCCATCGCAAGTGGTCTTCACCTCATCTCCTGCTTTTAAAAACACTGCAGGGGTAGCCGCTCCTGCTAAAAGAACCATTCCTTTTTTGAGCTCAATTCCTTCTCTTTTGAATATTCTAGTAGCTTCCAAAAATGAATTCCATGGGTTTCCTAGAATATCATCTGTAGAACCAGACTGAACTACTTCTCCGTTTACTTCTAGAGAAATGGAAAGATGATCAAACTTGTTTTCTGCTGTGAGCCATTCTCCTAATACATATCCTGTAGAAGAACAATTATCTGCTATCACGTCTTCTAGTGAAAACTTGAAATCCTTGTATCTAGAATCTATGATTTCTATAGCTGCACATACTGCGTCTACATAATTAGGGATGTCTGCTTCTGTGAGCACTTCAGGAATGTCTTGACTGATTCTGAAAGCCACTTCTGGCTCTGCTCTAGGGTGAACATATTTAGACAATTCCAGTGCGGCTCCATCCTTTAACTCCATGTTAGAAGTCAACCTTCCCCAGATAAGTTCATTCACGCCCATCTGTTCCATCTTGGCCTTAGATGTAAAGCCCATTTTATAGCCTAATAATTTTTCTCCTCTGCCTAACCGCTGATCTATAGACGCTACTTGAACTTTATAAGCATCTGCTATTGAAAGCTCTTGGTCTATGCTAATCTGTGGAACTGCGTCTGCATTTATAGCAGCTGAATCTAGGTGTTTGGCTAATTCTAAAATAGACTTGGACATGTGGATTTATTTTGGGTGCAAATCTAAATGGTTTCTACCAAATCAACCCACACTTATCTGACTTGACCTCTAACTAAACTTCCCGTAGAAAATTCTGATCCAGAAGTAGCTTCTACTATCAAGTTTACACATTCTACCGAGGCAAAAGAAATGTGGTTTTCTAACCGCTCTTTTAACTGCTCTGGAGAAATTCCTGAATAGGTGTTTACTATGATATACGCCTTCTTATTCAGCAGCGCTGACACTCCCTTTATAAGGTCGTCGAGTTGGGTTTCTAGCTTCCATATTTCTCCCTTAGGCCCTCTGCCCCATGAGGGTGGATCCATAATAATCAGGTCGTATTTCTTTCCTCTTTTTACTTCCTTTTGTACATAACTCAGCGCATCTTCTTTCATCCATCTCACATCTTTAAGGCCACTGCTTTCCATGTTTTCTTTAGCCTTGGAGATTAACTGACTAAAGGCTTCTACATGGGTGACGTCTGCTTTTACGGTCTTGGCTGCCAATGATGCGCCACCTGTGTAAGCGAATAAATTCAGGGCTTTTGAGTTTTTTTTGCGTTGCAACGCTGAAAAAATATATTCCCAATTACTACTCTGCTCGGGAAAAACTCCGATGTGTTTGAACTGAGAAATACTGAGGTTGAACGCCAATTTACAGCTCCCGTTATAAGCGATTGACCAAGGGGTTAGCTGTTTACTCCAATTGCCAGAATTGGCTGATGACTGGGTAAAACGCGTCGTTACTTGCTGGCTCCACTCCTTTTGACTCAGTCTAGGTTTTCCTTTAGCCGCCACCTCTGGTCTTTCTGTGATAACAGCCCCGA
The DNA here is from genome assembly GCA_002336675.1 of Flavobacteriales bacterium UBA1958. Lineage (GTDB taxonomy): Bacteria > Bacteroidota > Bacteroidia > Flavobacteriales_D > Sanyastnellaceae > ASP10-05a. Next base: position 15,408 of record DDEI01000029.1, read on the forward strand.
AACGTTCTAGCTTCTTCCCGTTTCCGCAGTCTATAAGCTCGTATTCCTTCCAGCTGGGCGCTATAATTCTTTTGGTCTTCAGGAGAATGGATTTTTAATGTATAGACTGCAAACTTAGCTTAGTTCTTTCGAAATACAGAGACTATCAAATTATCTGGGAATTCTTTTTTACTGATTTCACGGTACTCGCTTTTTAAGCCTTTCACCATTCCTAGATATCCCACATCATAAGGGCCCGCATTATTAAAGAGAATGATTTCATTTTTTCTCATTTCACTCGCTTTACTCTTCACTTGATCTGCAGTGTAAAGCGGAAATACTTCAGCCTCATTTAGTTTTTCTGTTACCTGATCTATCTCTTTGAAAATCTCTAAATCATAATGGTAACTGAAATTTAACTTTGACCACACTGGATATAGAATAATTATACTCCCCTCATTCTCTAGCGTTTTAACTTCTTCTACTGCAGCCTTAATTTCTCTCCTGCAATATTCTTTTTCCATAGAAAACGAATCTATCATGTGCGCTAATAGTAATAGAGTGGCTATGGCTTGAAGCCACTTAAAATGGGCGAATCGTTCTATAAAAGCTCCTATAAAAACATACAGCCCAATACTGCAGTAAAGCGCATATCGATCTATAAACATAGGGATTTCAGAGGAAACCTGATACATGAGTCCTAGCGGAATTAACCACCAGATGAACACTATTATGTATTTCTTGGGGGTCTTAAACAGTTGACTAAAAATTAACGCCAAAGCTAAACCTATGGGTACAAAAAACTCCATCAGCCTAAACACCATTCCAGAGTTTAGAAAAGCATGAACTTGAATCTTAAATTGGCCTGCAGGTGGAGGCTCGACCCAAGTGCCGTCTGTAGACCTAACAAAAAACTGTTCGATGAAAACTACGAGCAAAGGAACAAAGCTAAAAGCCGTGCCTAATAATACCCAAATAAATCTTTTAAATATTACTTTGTTTTTCAAATAAAATAGCGCGGAAAGGCCTTCTATCATTATTACAAACCAGCCGAAATAATGTGAGTAAATAAGAGCCACATTGCAAAGCAATAAAAACCAAAAATCCCTCGGCTTTCCCTCTTCTGCAGATTTTAAAAAGAAGAATAGCCCTCCACTGGTGCATAAACACATCAGTCCGTACATTCTTAATTCACCCGAGAAATAGAAGAAGTACTTAGAAAACATAAATAATCCAGCGGCTAACAATCCAGCCCAAAAACTAAAAAATCGTTTTCCTGTGATGTAAAGAACACCCGCAGTCAGAGAACTAATAAAAAGAGGTAAAATTCGCAAACTCTCCTCAGAAAAACCAACCAGTTTAGACCAAAAATGAACCAAAACCATAAACAAAGGAGGGTTAGGTTCTTTTGTACATAAGCTTACTATTTCCTTGACTGATTTCTGAGAATGATACAGCGTAAATGGCTCATCTAAGCATAAATCCCTCACTCCTAGATATGGGAGTTTCCAAAAAAATGAAAAGCTAATTATAGCCAGTATAAATAACTGGTCAGCATATTTATTAAAGAAGTCTTTCAAGCGCGTTGTGATAGTCAATTATTTCTAGAACTTTGGTCCTAAGCAAAGATGCATTTAAAACAAAAGTAGTTGGATTCATTTCACAAAAAAAAACAAGGGCAGATAGGTGAAGATTTAGCTGCCGAATACTTACTTAAAAACGGGTATACTATTAAGTCTAAAAATTGGAGGTATCACCCTTATGAAATAGATTTAATAGCACAGAAACAAGGGGTCTATATTTTTGTAGAAGTAAAACTTAGGGAGAATAACGATCTCATAGCTTTATGGGAGACGGTGAGCAAAGGCCAGCAGCAACGTGTGGTCTCTGCTGCTCATGAATATTTATTGATGAATGATCTCGATTGCGAGTCTAGATTCGACATCATAGGAATAAAAATTACCCTAGGAAAAATCGCTGTAGAACACTATAAAGATGCATTTTACGCCTAAAAAACACTTCTTCATTGGAAGTGATGTGTTAGTTTCATAAATTTGCGATAGTACTGAAGAAATGAATTTTAACCAAGCCATACAAGACTTACTGTTTGAACACGAATGTGTCATCATCCCTAGGTTCGGTGGGTTTGTTACTAGTTATAAGCCTGCGTTTATCCACCCTAAGAAGCAGATGGTGTTTCCGCCGTCTAAAAAATTGTCTTTCAACGTCAACCTTAAAAATAATGATGGACTGCTGGTTAATTATATTTCGCAGAAAGAAAACATTAGCTATCAGACAGCTGCAGAGTTTGTAACTTCTTCTGTGGAAGAGTTTAAAAATGAGCTCAACATCGGCAAAAGACTCTCACTAGAAGGAATAGGATGGATTTCGGTAAACACTAGTGGAGCCCTGGAATTCTCTCCTGAAGATACGGGTAATTTTCTCAGAAACTCATTTGGCTTAAAACCAGTTTTTCTGCCAACTATAGAAGAATTACTAACCGATAAGGTAATTACTCCCCAAGTAGAATCAGTTGTAGAGGCTGAAGTTATTTCTATAGCGCCTACTAAGGAAGAAGAAACTCCCTCTAGAAGAAGAAAAATAGGATGGGTGGCAGCTGCTGCTTTTGTGGGCGTAATGTTCATAGGAGGAATGCAAATCCAAGAAAACTCTGCAAACATCGCTTCGTTTTTTAGCAGTTTTATGCCTGGACAAACAGCGGTGAAAGAAGCTAACTTTCTACCAAGATTAGAAGATGAAAAACTTCACTTCACGTATGAAGAAGAGGTGAGTGAATTAGCATTAATAGTTAACCAAAATCCGGAATTAAAGTCTGTTTTCTATTCTTTCGAGAACAGAGAGATTAGTCCAGATGGATTAAAGGTTGTTCTTAAAACTTCTGCTACTGAAGGCAGTTCAACTAAATATAAGCGCAATTCATCTAGCTTAGAGCTTTACTTTGTAGTCGCTGGATGTTTCCAAGATGAAACCAATGCGGATGGGCTAGTAAAAAAGCTCAGAAAAAAAGGGTTTGATGCTGGGGTATTCGGAAAAAAAGGAAGACTTCACCTAGTATGTTACGGTAGCTATACAAACCGTTCAGCTGCTAAATCTGCTCTTCAGGTTATTAAATCTAGCGAAAACCCTGAAGCCTGGGTGAAAAAACACTAATTCTATCTTGATACAGTCTGTTGTGCTCCTCGTTTCTTTTCGTGTTTTTTATTTTTTTCGCTTAAAATAGGCCCTATGATTTTTAAGTCTGTTCCACTTACCAAAGCGGATTTATCAGGAATAGATAACATCATTTTTGATTTTGGCGGGGTATTATTCGACATCGATTATGACGCTCCTGTTCGGGCATTTTCAGCCTTAGGAGGGAGAGGGTTTGAAGCTCTTTACGCACAGAGCGGACAGACTCAATTATTCGACAAGTTAGAAACCGGAAACATCTCTAGCCAAGATTTTTTTGCTGAAATAAGAGCCGCTTTAGGATTAAACCACTCAAATGAATTACTAGAAGAAGCCTGGCATACGATTTTACTTGACATTCCTAAAGAGAGAGTAGATATGATCTACAAACTAAAAAATCAGTTTAAGACCTATGTTTTTTCTAATACAAATGCCATTCATGTCGAAGAATTCGAAAAGATCGTAGATCGGGCTATGGGTATAGAATACTTTAAATCCGCCTTCGAAAAAGTTCATTATTCTAATGAGCTAGGATTTAAAAAGCCATATCCAGAATCATTTACTAAATACTGCCTATTAGAAGGTTTAGAGCCGGCCAAAACGCTATTTATCGACGACAGTATGCAGCACGTAAAGGGAGCAGAAAAAGCGGGTTTATTGGCTTACCACATAGATGTTACTAAAATGGATGTGAGAGCCGTTTTTCAAGCGTTGCTTGATTAGCTTAACTTCCAAAGCTGGCTGCTGTTAGGGGTTCAAAAATATTCAGATCAAACTCGCCGGCAGGTGATGTAATGTGGTCAAAAAATATCTGAAATTACACCCTGGCATACCTTCGATCTTTTATGAATGCTAAAGGGAGAAAACT
>DDEI01000029.1:19789-21311 GCA_002336675.1 Flavobacteriales bacterium UBA1958
GGGAGAAAACTGACTAGTCATATTTTGATTAATGTTAGGATTAAACATTAGGTCGTTCTCTTGTATCTTACTTTTATAGGTCAGAACAACACTTCATTTTTACGAGAGAAAAGATATAGTGATAGATTCTTATCCCTGCGCGTGCACTCCAAAAAATATATAATAAATTAGCTGCTCTTTTAGCAGCCAAAAAAACTAGCAGAAACAAGATGAAAAAGCTATTAATCATAGATAACTACGATTCGTTTACCTATAATTTGGTGCACATTCTAAAAGGCATAGGCAGCTATGAGGTGGAAGTGAAAAGGAATGATGAAGTAGAGATTTCATACGTCTTAGAGCGCGATAAAATAATCCTTTCGCCAGGCCCTGGGATTCCCTCAGAGGCAGGAGGAATGATTGAGATTATAAAAGCTATTTCTACGCAGAAGACCACCCTGGGAGTCTGCCTGGGACACCAAGCGCTCACGGAATATTTCGGTGGAGAACTACTCAATCTGAATGAAGTGTATCACGGAGTAGAAGGACAGATGACAAGAACGGATGATGACTGCCCTATTCTGAGAGGAATAGACAAAACTTTTCAAGCGGGTAGATACCACTCCTGGGTGAGTGAAAAAAGTAGTTTCCCTAAAGAACTAGTAGTGACATCAGAAGACGAAAAAGGAGAAATCATGAGCTTCCGACATGAGAGCTTGCCAATATACGGAGTGCAGTTTCATCCAGAATCTATTATGACTCCGGATGGAAGAGTGATTATGGAGAATTTTTTAAAGATTTAAGATTGCAAAAAAATAGCCTTTCAAAGCATTAGAGATTCATTAGACCTCAGGTCAAAAAAGCTCCGAACACTTTAGAAAGAAAAGATTATTTGAATATATCTGCCACGAACTCATTCTAAACTTCAACGCATTTTCTTTGGAATAGATGTTCCCCCATCTCCGAACTCTTCAGTTTAAATTCATAGAATACAATTAAAGTAGGATGTTACTATATTTCTAAAAGTCTCTTTTGGAAAAGGTTGCATGTCACATTTATCTCGTTGTTTAACTTTTGTGAATAAATATCCCCCCTCCTCAGCTTAGGTTTGTCAAACAAAATATTAACAAAATTAAACCAAATGAAAAAAAAATTACTCAACACCTCTTTTAAAAACTTTACTCTCTCTGCTATGCTTGTCTTCTCCGTTCTGGGCCTTCGAGCTCAGTCTGTCTATGACTTCATCGCAGCAAGCCCAGAGCACACGACTTTAACCGCTGCTATTGATGCTGCTGGATTAGAGGCTACTTTAAGCGGTTCAGGAACTTTCACAGTATTTGCACCAACAGATGACGCTTTCGCAGTAGTGCTTGAAGCGTTAAATATAACAGCTGAAGAGTTATTAGCTTCAGAAGAGTTGGGAGATATCTTAACATACCACGTATTAGGTTCTACTGTATTAAGTACAGATTTAACGAATGGATTTTTAGCAACTCCATTAAACGATGCCAACACGATCAAAGTAACAGTGGGTGAGTCAGGG
>DDEI01000027.1:0-1883 GCA_002336675.1 Flavobacteriales bacterium UBA1958
TTATACTTGCGATTAAAGGAATTCCAAGCCAGGTAGTCATAACTCCAACACCTAAATTTTCCCCCACTCCAAATTGGAAGTCGGGTCCGAACAAATTCCACTGTACATAGTGATCTCCTTTTTTTATAGGCAGGCCGTTAGTGGTAAGAAAGTAACGCGTTGCAAATTTATCTTCACCAACAAATACTCCCTTGTTGTTGAGGTCAGAGGTGCTTAACTCTTCAATTTTTTCTATAATGTACTGAGGAATGTATATTTCTCTTTTGTCTTTAGTCAATAGTAGAATTTCTCTTGAATCTTGCTTCAGTATTATACCGATTAATTTACCGCCATCGGTTTTGGTTATTCTGTATAGAACAGTATCTTGTTTAACTGCTAATTGTTGTGTAGCCGTGGAGTCAGTCTGAGAAAACGAGAGACTCGCAGCCATGGCGAGTATTAGAGTTAGAGCTAATTTTTTCATGTGGGGCCTTTTTGGTCGAAAATAGCATTAATTTCGAAATAACCACCAAATCAGATTAGAAATATAATGTAACAATATGTAATTCAATGTTATGTAATTTAGTCTAGGCAAATAAACTTATCCATTAGTCCTGNNTGGAGACACAGGAGTTTGCCGATGTAATGGCAGAAATCAAAGCACGTAAGGAAGCCAAAGAAGCTCCGAAGAAGAAAGTCCCAAGTAAAGCTAACGCCAAGAAAGCCGCACTTAAAAAGGCTGCTCCTAAAAAGGAAGACAAACCACTCAAGCAAAACCCAGACGACATAGAAATGGACATTGACATACCCGAGGATGAAGATTTATCTGAAGGTGAAGGTGGACAGGGGAGTTTGTTTTAGGGGAACGTTTAAAGGGAAATACGGTTTAATTTATTTTCACACAGTGTAAAGCACTATTTATTTTTTTGAATTTGTTGTTGCGGTTAAAATATAACGGGGTTCTTCCTTTATGTCTTTCGGCAATGAGGAATAAAAACCTAATACAATAAATCAATTGTAATCTGAGCTTTAATCAATTAATGTTTCACGAATATAGTTAATGCTCTGTTTTATATGGAGTAATTGATAAATGGTTAGAGAGTCTAGGTGAATAAACTTATCCATTAGTCCTGCCTTATTTCATGAGTTATCTTCTATTTTTGCACGAAATAATTCAAGCACCTAAAGCGCAAAGGCATTCTGCACATTTGTAGCTCGCCATTTCCAGAATACATCACGATATGATTAAGATAAAGCTAAAAAAACCAACACTCGTTTCATTCGATAAGAACACAGGACTAAACTGTAAAATTTCACATCAGACGTATGTTGAAGAAACTTTAGGTCTAAAGCTACCTGTGAAGTTTAGCTTGCTTATGAGTTTGACAGAGCAGAGTGAAGATGGAAAACTATTAATGCCAGTAGATGGGATTAAAACTTCTGGTAAAGAAATAGCTTTGGAAATTGGCGAAATAAACGCTCTGTTCTCTAGAACTAGTCAATTGTCAGAACGTCTTTTTGGAAAGCTTAAAATAGTGAATGATAGTCTGAAGTTAGAAGCTGAGTTGAAGCCAATATTCGATAAGTATGATAATGCAGAGAAAGTTTACGCCAAGCTAGACTTCATGTCTCATAGGAATTTATTAAGTGACATTATCAAGTCAAAAAAGATAGAAGGATTAAATAAAATTAATGCTCAATATCACGTAAAGCTTGTACGTTCAGCACTTACTGATTTTATTCTGGAAAGTAATAAATATGCGCAGGGAGAACTTCTTCTTTGGTATCCCGAAAGAAAAACACTGCTTGAGTATAGAAACTCAAAGGGAGAAACAGAATATTCTGGATTGACCGCAGAGATATTAAACTCCTACTCTGAGTGCGCTAACAAACTCGATAAATAC
>DDEI01000027.1:2271-7112 GCA_002336675.1 Flavobacteriales bacterium UBA1958
CTGCTGGAGGAATGAATGGAATATATGCTTGAGTAGAAATAAGTGCGGGAAACAAAAGAAATCCTGAAAGTAAATTTCATCGGACTATTTATAAAAATTGATGTTTATTAGCGTACTTTTCTTCCTTTATTGTATGACATTAGAAGCAGTTCCGAGGAGTTTTTCTTAAATTACATCAACACTATTCATTCTTGTTTAGTCGTAATGCTAAAAAATAGATTTTAAATCCGAGTTCATCGGATTCTCCTTTTACCTCGAAACCAAATCTTTTATAAATGTTTAAATTTTCTTGTGTAGCGGTCTCTGTATAGATGGTAATAGGTTCGTCATTGTACGTTTTTAATAATTCCATAATCATTCTTACGCATGTGCCTCTGCCATTTACGCTGCTGTGAGCGGCCATAGCCGAAGGGTATACGTACTTTTTATCAGTATGAAAGCTGTCGATTAGTTTTTGGCGTTTTAGAATTCTGGGAACATTTTTAATTCCTATACTCCTATACACTGTTCTGATCTTTTTTAAGAAGAGTCCTAAAGAATACTTATTTTTAGATGATCTGTCTACCAGTATGCACCCTTTTTCATTATCGGCTATATAGATTTCTCCCGTGATTAGGCTTTTATCGAATAGGTAATTAAACAGATATTCTGCGCGCTTTTCTCTGTTGTGCTCACCCTTAATAAAATAATTGAGAGAATTCCCTTCTTTGATATCAATGAAGGCAGATATTAAAATATCTACAACTAGGGTTTTATCAATTTTAGTGGCTCTTCGCATTAATAGTTGATGTAATAATCCAAGTTCTTGTAGTGTCGAGAGTCTTTTAATGTAAAAATTAGTGCGCTGATTTGAATCGGTATAAAATTGCACCACAAAGATGAGAATACATTGGCCTATTGCAATGAAACCTTACCTGCTATTTTTATTCCGCCTTTTTTAAATCCAAACTCTTCAAGAAAGAGTGTCAATTAAACATTACCCAAACCTCACTCGGTGTAAAATTAACCCAGAACCTGGAACTATATTATTCATAGCTTCTCCGTTTGAATGAGTTAAGTAATCTTCTAGCTGGTTTGTGGTCAGTTTTCCTTTTCCTAAAAGCTCCAAACCGCCCATTATCAAACGGATTTGGTACCGCATGAATCCTTTAGACTTTATCTTCAATACATACGTATTCTCTGGATCTGAAGGGGAGTTAAACCTATCTGACTTGCTGATTTCAATGGCTAAGATTTCTCTTGTAAAATCCTTATCTAGCTTGGCGTCTGCCGTGAATCTTCTGAAGTTGTGAATTCCTCGGAATAATGCGGCTGCAGCTATCATAGAATCTATATCCATCACTTCTCCTAAATCAGTGATTAATGGAGCTGAAAAGGGGTGGGGCTTCACTCCAAAACTGAAATAGTAATGATACTCTTTTACTTTGGCCTGTTGAATGATGTTAAATTCAGCAGTGGTTTCAGTGACACTTAACGCCCGTATATCTGAAGGTAGATTTTTATTTAATAGACTTAAGAACGATAGAGCCTCTAAGGATTTAGTTAAGAATAACTCTAGCACGAAGTCATCTGCTGACACTCGGGCATCTGTTCTTCCGCAGCCAAGAGTTCGGAAATCTGTATGACCTGTTATGAATTCGATGGTTTTATCTACCATTCCTTGAATGGTTTTTAGCTTTAGTTGCTTCTGCCATCCGTGATAGCGGAACCCTAGAAACTCTATTCTGATGATGTAGTAATGACTAAACTTAGACAAAGAGTTGGGAAAAGTTTATTTAATTCTTATTTCAATTCGCCTGTTTAGGGAATTTTCCTTTTCATTATTTGTATATGGATAGGCAGGCATAGACCAACCTAGTCCATTAGTTTCTATTCTTTCATCGGCTATCCCTTGGTTTACAAAATATCTTTTAATTGCTCTTGCTCTCTTAAGAGATAAATCGACATTGTATTTTTCTCCACCTACTCTATCAGTATGTCCTTCAATTATTATTCGTATGTCAGGTCTATATCTCATTACTTGTGTTACCTGTCTTAACTCATCAGCATATCTTTCTTCATCAACAACAGCACTTCCACTTGTAAATAATAAATTTAGATCTATGGTGTATCCTGATTTGATTGGAGTGGAAAAAAAAGTGCTACCGACAAGAGGTTTCTCTAGGCCTTTTGTCTTTATTTCGACTTGTATTTCCTCGCCAAACATGCATGGAGAAAATTCAATCTCATAACTTAATTCAATATCAGTAATAATATTATCAAACAATTGGTCGAATTCATCTTCATGATAAACCCTATAAAAATTTCCTCCAGAATAATATGCGATTTTGCTCAAGTAGTCTAAATCAAAATAATTCCCGAAACCCACAGGAGCTATATTGATGTTATTATCAATAGCTGTTCTTATTATATCACTTAATGCCAATTTATTTCTATCCGTATTTGAAAATCCATCGGTAAATAGAATAATTATTTTTGAGTCTGAAGTTTGGTCTTTACATAATGAGTCTACTGCTTGAAACAAAGCATCCTTGATTGCTGTTGAACGCCCAAATCCTAGCAAACCATTTGTGGGCAGTAATGCATTTTTGATTTCATCTATTTTTTTTGAGGTGACGAGATGCTTAATATTCCCTTCGCCATCAAATTTATGAATCGAGTAAGTATCTTTATTTTTATCTTTTTTAAAATTGTTCTTAATAGCATTAAATACCCCTAGTTGAAGTAAATTGGCCCTGTCATCACCCATAGACCCGCTGTGGTCCAGAACAAATGAGAAATGTCTATTGAGATCTCTTTTTGGAAGTAATCTATATTTTTGAACAACACAGTAGCTAGAATCAGAAGATATTAATTTAATGTACTCGATGTTATCAGAATTTAAGTCATTCAAGTATCTTTTATAATTAAAATCACCCACTTGGAAAGAAACATAGCCCTTAGTTGGTGTTATTCTGGGATAGGTAACCTTTAATTCTAATTCAGGATTAATGTTTTTTTCAATTTCAAAACTTCTAAAATCAACTTGACTTGCTCCAACGATAGGCTTTGTGCTAATATAATTCTTCGGTATATTTTGTTTTTCAATAACTTTTTCGTGTTTGTCGGTGCCAATTTTATAACCAAAGCGCCTGTTTTTTCCTTTAAAAAATTCCTTAATATTCTCTATTGCTTCGGCTGCAAATTCATCTAACTCACTTAAGCCTTTTCTCGCCTGATTTCGAGTTACTTCTAGGCTGTCATTCTGAGGATAAGAAGCCAAGTTAAAACACAAAAGGGTGAATAGTAAGAAGTAATACTTTTTCATCGTGATAGTTTTAGATTGTTAAAGTTAATTAACTTTATCCATGAACTGCGCCCTTAGAGCGAATTTAAACCGAAATCTCCTCTAAAAAGTTCGAGAAGTCTACCTGCGAAATACCGCTTGGAAAACAGCTGGTAGTTCGTGACAGCATAGCTGATGGGTTTTACCCGCCTAGTTGGATTTGAACAAGTCCTCGTACATCTTCTTCGTTTTCTCTATAGTCTGTGTGTGATTAAGTACAGTGGCTATTCTTTTTCGAGCATTTTGGCCGAGTTTATTGCAGAGCGCTCTATCATTATATAACTTAAGTATGGCCTCTCGCAGAACTCTTCCATTTCTAGAAGGCACAATCAGTCCACTTTCATTCTGCACTACTAATTCTGTGTTCCCTGGAATATCTGTAATAATAGGGGCCACACTTAGCGACATAGCTTCTATTACAGACTTGGTTATAGACTCTCCATAAATAGATGACAGAACGAAAACATCCGTGCTAGAAACGATGTTTAGTACGTTCTTTCGATGTCCTAAGAAATGGACATGGTTCTTTTTCTCTGCTTGATCGAGTATTTTTTGATTTTGCTCATTATCCATATCATTTCCTACAAGCAGAAGATGAATTGGAAACTCATTAGAAATTTCATTAAATCCTTCCAGTAGAAAATTGATTCCCTTCATCTCCCTATTGTTAGCCACATTCACCAACAGAAAGCTGTCCTCAGAAATTCCTAATTCTTTTTTTATATCATACGGTTCATAACCCTCGTACCACTTTACGTTATGTCCTTTATTAATGGTAATAGTCTTAGGGGTTACAAAAACCCCCTTACTACTTATATATTGCTCTACGCCTATGGAGTTGCAGAAAATATTATCTACCCTCGGGTTTAAATATTTCCAGTAAGCGGTAGGGTCCCACCAGTTAATGTTTCCAGCGTAACCTCGGTATAAAAGTATTTTTACAGGAAGCTTTTTAGCTGCCTTTATACCGTTTATAATGGCTTTTCCATTAAACAAGTGAAGGATATCTATTTTATGACTGATGGCGTATTCTCTAATTCTTTGGACTTCTCCTTTATCGAATTTTTTCTCTGGATGAAAATCAACGACTGTTACTCCAGCTTGTTTGAACTCTGGGACATGCTTAGAGTCTCCGTAGGTCATTACGTGCACATTAAACCCTTTTTTCGCCAAGCCTTTAAATATACTAGCTTCAGGCCTGGTAGAATGATAATCTCTATAATTACTTATAACTAATACGTTAAGTGACATGTTCTGAGGTTTGTAAGACGAGAAGTGGTATCTGATAATATGGTTATCTTAGACAAATGTAGTTATTCACTCTAAGGTGATTAGATCAATCTTTTGATTTGCTCTAAAAATAATCAACAGTGAAATTAGAAGAACAAAAAAGAGAGTTATAACCTACTCAGTTGTTGTTACTTTGTAAGTGTAAATAGCAACAGCATGTTTAAAAAATTATCTTGGAAAAAAGTACTAATGGGTCTATTAGTGGTATTTGTTTTAATTCAGTTTA
>DDEI01000027.1:7495-20528 GCA_002336675.1 Flavobacteriales bacterium UBA1958
GATGCTCCATCAGGTGTAGTTGATTTAATGCACGAGGTCTGTTACGATTGTCATTCTCACTCTGTACGGTACCCATGGTATGCCAATATAGCTCCAGTTTCATGGTGGATTAAAGGGCATGTAAATCATGGTTTAGCGAAGGCGAACTATGCGGATTGGAATGCCTATACTAAGGTTGAAAAAGACAGTATTCTGACGGGGAGTAGCCGGTTTGTAGGCTTGAAGTGGATGCCCATCATTACTTATAAAATCAATCATGCAGAGGCTAGATTATCTTTAGAGCAGAGAGAGATGCTTATTTCATTCTTTGATTCAGAAAAAGCTAAGCTTTCTAAGTAGTTTAAAATCTGGAGACATTTCACTAATGTCATATCTCTCTTTAATAGGAGCAAAGAGTATTAAAATTCCGTACCACCTTACGCTGAAATTAATGCGTTTAGTTAATCAGCTAGGAGCAGAGTGATGTCTGTAGTGGATTTTCCTTTAATTGCCTAAAAGAGCTGTTTGTACTAATGAAGATGTTTATCTCTGGGTTTGGTCTATTGATGTTAGGCATAATCTTCTATATATTTCGAACGTTGTTAGTTAGAAAACCTTTATTAGAACATCTCTAACTGCTGGTCTTCGTTGACTTTCGGTTCTTTGCGAACACCGTAAATATCTAGCTGATTGTCAGTTACTTCTATAGTATTTTCTTTAACCTGCTTTACTGTTGGTTCTGACTTTGTAGGTTCTGCCATTAAAGGTGTTCCCGGATAATCGGGGTCTATGCTCATCTGGATTAGTTGAGCTTTGGCAGATGCTGTCTTTTTCTCTTTAGCTTCTGTGTTTCCCAGTATTTTTTCTGAATTGGAAACCAGCTCTTCGACCTTGTGTATCTCTTCAGTGTTAAGCAAAGGAATTTCTATTCTTTTTTTACTTTTAGTTAAGTGCTGAGAAATATAATTCTGAGCCGTTGACAGCGGTTCTTCATCTGCAGTGCAATAGGTAACTCTTCCTATTCTTTTAAACTCAATGAGCCCAGCATTAGCTAAAATCTTTAAGTGTTTGGTAATTCCCTGACGAGTTATTTTAAATTCCTTAGAAACCGAGGAGATAGATTCTTTTCTTTCGCTTTTTAAAACTAAATCGAAGATGGATCTTCGGGTAGAATCAGAGATTGCTTTAAGTACAGCTGTTAATCTTTTTTTTTCTTTATGTTTCATTCGATTTTCTCAACGTTGCCATGAGTTTTAGAACGGCAGCTAACTAGTTGCAATAATAAAGATAAGTACTCATTTTATTAGACTATTACAGCCTAAAGCAATAAACAAGTTTTTCACATACAGGATTTAATGGGTAATTCTGATTGGCTTAGTGGCTCCTAACATGGAATCATTGGCTGCTGTGGAAAAAGTGAAGCATTCCACTTTCCTATAATCTGAGCTTATCGTAAAGTCCGCCCATAGATTGAGGGCTAAGAAACAGCTAGCATTCAGTGCGACTATTGGCTATTATCAAGTGATTAAATCAGAACAACTGAACCTATTAATTCTCTAGTTTTACTTTCTCTATGAATAAGAATAAAAAAAGCAGAAAAGGATTCAAATTTCAGCCGTATGAGTTGCCAAATCATTCGAATTTCGATAAGTTGTTTGACGTGTTTAAAGAACTCATCACGCATACTTCCGGAGAATTGGATGAGGCTATAGAATGGCTTGATGCATTAGACAAAGAATATAAGATTTCTGATGACGACTACTCTATGGATGACTTTTTAGAAGATCTAAAGAAAAGAGGCTATATAAGAGATGAGATCAAGCCGGATGGAAAAGGAGGGATGGCTATTACAGCTAAAACTGAAAGAGCCATAAGAAAAGGAGCGCTAGAACAGATCTTCGGAAAGATTAAAAAGAAAGGAGCAGGTGCACATAAAACCAATAAGGCCGGTCAGGGAGATGAGTTTACTGGAGACTTGAGAGAGTATCAGTTTGGAGATTCATTAGATAAAATTTCGATTACAGAGAGCTTAAAGAATGCTCAAATAAATAATGGAATAGGTGATTTCTCACTCACTGAAAACGATTTAGTAGTTGAAGACACGCAGCACAAAGCTCAGATGAGCACTGTGCTCATGATAGATATTAGTCACAGCATGATCCTTTATGGAGAAGATAGGATAACTCCAGCTAAAAAGGTAGCTATGGCGCTTGCGGAGCTAATTACTACTCGATATCCTAAGGACACGTTAGATGTACTTGTATTTGGGAATGATGCGTGGACTATTTCTATAAAGGATTTGCCATATTTAAAGGTAGGCCCTTACCATACAAATACTGTGGCTGGTCTTCAGTTAGCTATGGATTTGCTGCGCAGAAAAAGAAATACCAATAAGCAAATATTTATGATTACCGACGGGAAGCCATCTTGTTTAAAAATGCCTGATGGAACGTATTACAAAAACAGCAATGGCTTAGATAGGTTTATAGTTGAAAAATGCTACAATATGGCTGCTCAAGCCCGTAAGCTTCATATTCCTATAACGACGTTTATGATAGCCCAAGATCCATACTTACAAAGTTTCGTGGAGAATTTCACCGCCTCTAATAAGGGAAAAGCCTTTTTTACAGGGCTCCAAGGGTTAGGAGAGATGATATTCCACGATTATGAAACTAACAGAAAAAAGAGAATTAGATAAATGAATATCGATATTAAAACCTTAGGAGAGTTAAAGAAGGCAGGCTATACCTCCAAGTCCATAAAAGAAGAGCTTAGAGATAATTTAATAGTCAAATTACAGAACGCAGAAGAGACTTTTGCGGGGATTCACGGGTATGAAAATACGGTTGTACCAGAACTTGAGAGAGCGATACTTTCTAAGCACAATATCAACTTGTTAGGGTTGAGAGGTCAAGGAAAAACTAGAATGGCCAGGCTAATGCTAAATTTGCTGGACGAATATATTCCTGTGGTGAAAGGATCGGAAATTAATGATGATCCTTTTAATCCTATTAGTTTACTGGCTAAAGAGGCTATTGCTGCGCAGGGTGATGACACTATGATAACATGGCTTCATCGTTCAGATCGATTCTTCGAGAAACTAGCCACTCCAGATGTAACGGTTTCTGACTTGATAGGAGATATAGACCCCATCAAAGCGGCTAACATGAAGCTAAGTTATGCCGATGAGCGTGTGCTCCACTTCGGAATGATTCCTAGAGCGAATAGATGCATTTTCGTAATTAACGAATTACCAGATTTACAAGCGAGAATACAGGTTTCACTGTTTAACATATTGGAAGAGGGAGATATTCAGATTAGAGGGTTTAAACTAAGAATGCCCTTAGATTTACAGTTTATATTCACGGCTAATCCAGAAGATTACACTAATAGAGGTAGCATAGTTACGCCGCTAAAGGATAGAATAGGTTCTCAGATATTGACTCATTATCCAGAGGATATAGAAGTAGCCAGAACGATAACAGCGCAAGAATCTTCCAAAAAAGAAGACCGAATAATTAAAGTCCATGTGCCAGATATAGCGATGGATTTACTGGAGCAGATAGGTTTCGAGGCGAGAGGAAGTGAGTTTATAGATCACAAGAGTGGTATATCGGCTAGAATGAGTATTACAGCTTATGAAAACTTACTCAGTACAGCAGAAAGAAGAGCGTTACTTAATGGAGAAAAGGAAACCAGTGTTCGTTTTTCAGATATGGCTGGGATGATCCCGTCCATTACAGGAAAGGTTGAGTTGGTTTATGAGGGTGAGCAAGAAGGATCAGAGTACGTGGCATATAGGCTCATAGGAGAGGCTGCTAAAACATTATTCCCTGAGTACTTTCCTAAGATAGAGAAACTAGAGAAGGAAGATGAGGCTACTGCTTATGATGGTATTTTAAACTGGTTCTTCGAAGAGTCTAATTTTGAACTGCTGGATGAAAGTACGAATGCGGACTATGAAGGAAATTTAGATAAAATTAAGCCGCTGGATGAGTTGGTTAGAAACTCGCTTGCTGAGCTTAAAGCAGAGGATGCTAATTTCTTTAAGGAGTTTGTGCTCTGGAGTTTAGTAGAGTTTGATAAGTTGTCCAAAAAACGCTACACAGATGGATTTACATTCAACGATAAGTATAACGAGTATATTTCAGGCTTGAATTAAATATTTTTTTGTTGTGTAAATCGTTCGGCTTTCAGCCAATACATAATAAGTAGGCGGTTTTGAAAAAGATTGAGCAGCTTTTATGTAACTTTAGGAATATTCGTTATTAAAAAAACTTCATTAAGAGGAGATTTTAAATCACCCATTAATGAAGCTCTATTTTTTAAGTACGCAAACTATCTCGAGATACCGTATTTGATAGTCTATCCAACTATGATTAACTATTCTGTAACCATTTTTTTCTCAGAACTACCGTCGTCGTACATTTCTATAATAATACCGCGATAATCCGCTTTTATTTCTCTGCCTAAAACATCTGTTATTTTTACTAGCCTTCTAAGATTTGGATTAGAAGAGATCTCACCAACAGATACTTGATTATCACATGAGCTGTCAAAGAAATTCCATATTTCCCTACTAGAGTCAATATCCATATTTCCAAATGCTCCTGGCCAGTCATGCCCACCACCATTAACGGTATAAAGCCAAACCTGAAGACAATCATCTAGTTGACCATACTTCTCTATTGATACAGTACTTCCGTCTCCCTGGTCTATGTTGGGAGCGTCATATTCTTCGAGTAATACTAAACCTTGATTGGTGACTAGGTAATCTATAGCATCTGGTATGCTAGGGTAGGCGCCCCAGTCATCATTGTTATTAGGGTCTCCCTCATAATACGTGACGTTATCATTTGTTCCATGAATCTCTAAAACAGAAACTGGATAGGGAAGTGTACATTCATCCATAATGCTCTGCTTGAAAAATCCGGCTACTGGAGCTACTGCGCTAAAGGTGTCACCAGCTTCGCAAGCTAGTAAATAACAGAAATCTCCTCCGTTAGAAAGGCCTGTGCAGTATACTCTTTCAGGGTTTAAGGAATTATTAGATTGTAAATAGGTATTCAAATCTAGTAAAAATGCCACATCATCTACCGTTTCGTTATTCTGAAAATCATAATCTACATTAAAGAATGTATTTCCAAATGAGTCTTCTATTCCCTGAGGGTAACACACAGCAAATCCAAATTCATCTGCAACTTCATTAAACCTAGAGTAATCCATAATTCCTTCGGCAGAACCGGTATATCCATGACATACAAATACTATAGGACAGTTATCAGGAGCATCACTAGGATGGTAATAAATATAATCTCTTTCTATACCGCCACTTGTCAGTGTCCCTGAGTCAGAGACGGTAATATTAATAGTTTGACTATCATTCCCTGAGTTGTCGTCAGAAATTCCTTCATTCACATTTACGATGCTCACAGTTACTTCATAACTACCAGAAGAAGGGATCAATAATTCTTCTTGGAATTCGAAAGTATAGCTTTCTAAAGATGCTAAGTTAATGCCCGAGAAAACTTCACTAAACTCAGTAGTTCCAGCTTGCCATGAAAGTTCGAATGAGGTAATGTTTTCTGCCCCTAGATTAGTTACTATACCTGTCACAGCTTGCGAGATTCCGGGATTTACTTCCGTATCTAAAGTGAGGTTAGAAATAGCCAGGTCTATACCTTCTGGTTCGAAAACCATCACATTATCTAATGCCCAGCCAAATAACCACCCACCATCATCATCGTATCTAAAAGCGACTAAGACATTGTCATTCCCTGATAAGCTTGAAAGATTTACATTTCGAGTACCCCACTCGCCTTCTACCGAACCATAAATTTCTTCTAAAATTTGCCAGGTTTGTCCGTTATCTATGGAGTATTCAATAAAGGCGTTTTCGAAAGCGCCATCTAAATTACCCTCATCATAATAGTTATCAAATGTTAATGATACTGAGGTGGAGCCAGAAAGGTCTAATGGTGCCATGATTAAATAATCCATGCCTTTATCGCAGTCACATTCATCATCATTAGTGGCTATAATATTTCCGTGGTTCGCGATCTCCCAATATTGACTTTCCAATTGGTTCGCTGTGCCTAGAAGCCATCCTCCATCAGAGGCATTGGTTTGTTGGCTCCATCCGTCAGGTAAGTCACCGCTTTCGAAGTCTTCGGAGATAAGAATGTTCTGTCCAATAGAGAAAACAGAAAGAAGGAGAATGGCGAATAGGATTGAATAATTCTTCATGAAAATAAGAGGTTGATTGAGTTTAAAAGTTATTTATATGCAGTCAAAAAATAGAAGTAAGACTTGAGTCCTTAAAAAGAAGAGGTGTAATTTACGAAAACTGCTATTTTTTTTGACAAATTATAATAAATTAGTTATTCACCAAGACTTAAAATCTCACTCTCATATAGAACCAAAAAAAACATAAGAAACATTGAGATATCAAAGATGTGAGGTTGATTTACGTGTAGCTAATACACGGTCTTTGCCTGTGATAGACAATTAGCCTTGTTTAAGGTTTGTTTTTGATTGCCAATGTTATATTATTGAACAATGAATAGGACGAAAATTATAGGTACAGGAAGTTATATTCCCTCAGTCAAGCAAAAAAATTCAGATTTTCATACGCACAAATTTTACACTGCTAGCCAGGAGTTAATAGATGGGGATTCTGAAGTTATTACTGATAAATTTGAGCAGATAACAGGTATAAGTGAGAGAAGATATATTTCTAAAGATCAAAGCTCATCTTCTATATCTACTGTAGCAGCTGAGAGAGCGATTAAAGATTCAGGAATAGACCCAGAAACCATTGACCAAATCATCTTCGCACAAAATTTTGGTGATGTTATTAAGCATACTATTCAGACTGATGCAGTTCCTGCACTGGCATCCAGAGTGAAGCATAATCTGAGAATAAAGAATCCTAGATGTGTGGCTTATGATATTCTTTTCGGATGTCCTGGCTGGGTGCAAGGAGTAATTCAAGCAGATGCTTTCGGTAGAGCAGGTATGGCTAAAACATCTTTAGTCATAGGAGGGGAGACTCTATCTAGAGTATTGGACATGCATGATAGAGATAGCATGATATTCGCAGACGGAGCTGGGGCGGCTGTAGTGAGGTATGAGGATAGTTCTGCTGATAGCGGTAGCGGTATACTCTCTGTGGCGAGTCTATCTCACACTCTAGACGAAGCGTTTTACATTCATTTAGGCAAATCTAATTTCCCGGAATCTGATCCGAGAATTCGATACATTAAGATGCATGGCCGTAAAGTATATGAATATGCGCTTACTCATGTGCCAGTGGCCATGAAGGAATGCTTAGATGATGCTGAAATAGCTATATCTGACTTAAAAAAAATATTCATCCATCAGGCCAATGAAAAGTTAGATATGGCCGTAATAAAACGTTTTTATAAGCAATACGGGATTAGAGAGGTTCCATTAAATATCATGCCTATGAACGTTCATGAATTAGGGAATAGTTCTGTAGCCACGGTTCCTACGCTATTAGATCAAGTAAGAAATGGAGATTTTCCAGAACATATATTGAATAAAGGTGATGTGATCATGTTTGCTTCAGTAGGTGCAGGGATGAATATCAATGCAATGACTTACAGGGTTTAATCAGTAAAACCGTTAGCACTCCTAAAGATATTCCGTTACACTACAACTTAAAATTACTTCGTGGAAGCTCAGTATACAATCCTGAAAAAGTCTGTTCAATAGTCACGATAGAAATTTATTTATCCATTAGGTTTGTACAACCATGAAAAATCTCCTCACCCTAAAATTTGGGAAAAGTGTATTTAAATTCGGATTAGGTTCTGTAGTGGCTACAGTAGTGGACTTGCTGCTGTTCGTTTTTGTTTTTAGTCTCATCTTGAGTCCTTTCTATGCTTATTTAGCGGCAGCAGCTATTGGGATTTCCGTTAATTTCTTAATACAGAAGATGTTCATCTTTGAAATGAAGAAATCGGTGTATTCTACATTTTTACTTTCTGTATCCGCATCTATAATTACTACGCTTATAGGCGCATTTTTAATAGAGGAGTTTGTGCAATGGTCTATTCTAACAGAGAACTTGGAAGAAATTCAAGTAAAAACGTTGGCGTACATTCTGGCAACAGGAATTCGCTTTTTTCTCAACTTCTTCAGTAAAAAGTATATTTTCGAAAGGAAATTTATTTAATCTATCCGTATCAACTGTAAGTCTGCATTGCCAAAAGCACGCATATGAAAAAGGGTATCACCAGCTATTTTTCTAGCCAGATGTCCAGAATAACCCAGGTAGTATCCGCTTCCATGATCTTCATCTGTAAACTTTAGCACATTACCCGTTTCTAGAAAATAGTAGTAAGGAATCTGGAAAGGAATATCTGGTGGAATTTCTATAGTCACTTTCTCTTCTATTCCAAACATAGCCAAATCCGGGTGCAGCTTCATGTGAGTTCCTAAGAAAGTAATAGGTTCACCATGAGATAATAGAACAAGCTCTTTGGCGACTTCTCTGTATGGGTTTCCTGTATTTATTTTCTCCTGAGTGATCGGCAGTGCTATGAGGTTAAAGCTGAGTCGTAGTAAAAACAACCCTAAAATAAACGTCCACACAAAGTTTATAGATCTCGAATTTTTAAAAGTGACATATGCTGAAACGACGACCAAAATACCCACTAAAAAAATGAATGGATAACTTAGAACAGCATCTGTTTTAATAAATAAAACTGAAGCATGCCCTAAACCTCCTAATGCCAGGAGTGAAGCACAAATCAGCCCTACCGCTCTAATCCCTTTTTTAGAGAAGGAGAGGCCTTCATTCAGGCAAAACACAGCCACTGTGCATATAAACGGAAGGAGCATGTATAAGTACCTATCTCTCACATCGGAAGAAACCCAGTATAACAGAAAGTTAGCTACTATAAATAGTACACAGAACTTAAGAAACGGATTAGCCCAAAGTTTACTCCTAAGCTCTTTTTTTAACAGAATGACTAATCCTAAAGACCATGGAAGTGCTATGTGAATAAGCTTTAAGGGATTCGATAAAAATGTAATTAGCGTTCCGCTTATTCCATCTTCATTAACACTTTTTTGAGAGGCTTGGTCAAATAGATTGGCCAGATAATGACCTACATTATTGGATATGCTATAGGTGTAAAAGTAACTGCCTAAGATGGCAAACAAGACTGCTATTCCTAAGAAATGTCTCCAACTAAATAAGAGTCTGAATTTCTTAATGGCTATGCACCAAACAATTAAAGTAATGGCCTGAAACGCGAAGGATGGAAGCCCTTTGGTGAGAACGCCAGCTGAGCATAAGAGGTATGAGACCACAAACATCGCAGTATACTTTTCTTTGGTAGAAAAATGGAATATTGCTAGCCCTTGCAACGCTACGATTAAGGCATATAGCAAGTCAATCTCCGCCGTGTTTACTGCGCCATAAAAAAGAAGGTTAAACGCGCTTAAAAACCCCAGTGCTGAGAGCAGTGCTAGTTCTCTGGCCAAATAGTTCTTAGAAATCCTAAACCATAAAAAGCCCAAAAGCAAAAAGGAAATAGCTCCTGGTAAACGTGCTATGGTATCTCCATAATTCCCTGTAAGCTTCATTAAACCTGCAGTAATCCAAGTGGAAAGTGGAGGTTTGTTGTAATACGTTTCACCGTTGAGTTTAAGGGCCACAGCATCTGCACTCTGAACCATTTCTACCGCTATCTCCGCTCTTCTAGGTTCCTCTGCTCTTAATTCTACCACAT
Source organism: Flavobacteriales bacterium UBA1958 (assembly GCA_002336675.1). GTDB lineage: Bacteria > Bacteroidota > Bacteroidia > Flavobacteriales_D > Sanyastnellaceae > ASP10-05a. The sequence goes on from DDEI01000027.1 coordinate 17,239, forward strand.
CCAAAAAACCCAACATAGCTATAGTTACAGCTGCTATTAAGCTTACTAAAACCCATTTACTAGGCAGCGTTAATTTGGTTAGTGACATCTCGCTAAATTAAGGATTAGCGGTTAACATCTCTGTTTTATGTAAGATTAGCATCTATGCGTTGCAGCGCGAAAACTTCTGCCTTAATTTGGTAGAAAATTTACGATTGATGAGAATTCCAGAAGAGGTGTTCAAGTTTCTGAAAAAAATAGCTAAGAACAATAATAAAGAATGGTTCTTAGAACATAAGTCCACTTTTGAGGATAGGCATAAAGAGTTCAAAGGGTTTTTAGCTTTAGTAAATGCAGAACTTATTAAAACCGATGAAATAGAAAGTCATAGAGCTTATAGAATATACAGAGATGTAAGGTTCTCGAAAGACAAAACACCTTACAAGTGTCATTTCAGTGGCTTTTATAAAAGAGGTTCGGCAGAAAAGAGAGGCGGTTACTTCGTCCATATTCAACCTGGTAATTCTTATGTAGGAGGAGGGTTTTACGGCCCAAATAAAGAGGACCTGCTCAGAATAAGACAGGAGTTCTCTGCGGATCCTAAAGAGATAAGAGAAGTTTTGGGGAATGAGGAATTCAAGAAAACTTTTGGTGTGCTGAGAGGAGAAGAAGTGAAAACAGCTCCTAGAGGTTTCGAGATAAAAGATCCAGCGATCGATCTAATTCGTAAAAAACAATTCTACGTGATGAGAGAGTTTACCGATGAAGAAGTTCTCTCCGGTGATTTTTTAAAGCAGGTAAATCACAGCTTTAAAATTATACGCCCATATTTCGATTATATGAGCTCAGTGCTGACCACAGATTTAAACGGGGAAAGCATTTTATAGCAACCGTTTCTGCTAATCTGGAGATTTAGCCAACAGCTACTAAGGTTTAGTCTAAAGTCAAAGAGAAAAACCTATTGATATTTGTGCCAGTTCATTTCGAATAAAATAGCAGTATTATTTTTTGATGAATCTCTTTCTTCCAATATTCTGGCTCTCTGCTAGTGTAACTATGTATGTTCCAGAAGCTAAAGTTGACACATCTATATTCTTTGTTATTGTTCCTTTTAAAATCAATTTCCCAGTGAAATCAGAAATAGAATAACTAGTGCTATTATTTGAATCAGTGTAAGAGATGCTAATTGCATTTTCAGATGGATTAGGATATATTTCAAAATCAAGGGTATTAATTTCATTAACAGATGTTAGGTTCGTTAGACCAGTAGTAATTCCATCACTTGCGGTGGTGTTATAACCTATATCATATAGGATAATTGTATCATTACTAGCTGCGACTTCTATTGAAATCCAACCTAAATGACTTTCTCCAGATATGTCTAGGTTCAGCCCAAGGTACTTTATTCCAACACCGGTGAATAGTCCGCCACCGCCAATGTCTGTTCCTAAAACAGCGTTTCCTGAACTGTAAGGATCCGTCACGTCAGTACCGAGGTTTAGGGCGTCAGGATAGCCAAAAGTGGAATTGTCCATTACTTGAGCGTTTCCGAGTGAAACTACTCTGGCGGCTGTTAAACTGCCAGATAACGGTAGAATCTCGAAAGTGTAATCGTCATTACTATCATTGTCAACGTCTATAGTAAATGATCCTGAAGAAATTGTGATTGTTTGATTAACAGGATAGCTGTTGATTTGTGATATTGCCTTATTTCCGACTAGGAAGAGTAAAGCAATAAATAAGAATGCAGTTTTTTTGAGTTGAGTTGTTATCGTTTTTTTCGTGTCTTTTATCATGGCCGTAAATTTATATGTTCGTTATCTAACACGTAGTTATTGAAACCAAAAGAGTGGTTGAATTTAAATTTATTTGAGTTTTGATGTAATCTATTGATTATGTGTGATTAAATTTAGAGGTTATAAGGTACGTTTAAATAATACTCGACTCATAATTAATATTATGTTAAGTAGAGTGCGGGAAACTGCCCTTTTACTATTAATTCTCTGTTCCTTACGTCACAAACCATCAAGTTTTACAACCTTATAATATGAAATATAGACTGGCTATAAAAATAAAATGAGCTAATAAATTATATTTTAACTATTGACGCACAACATTTTAAGTACAATTAGCAGAGATGACAACAGTAGTCTTTTCTGAAAGAATCTAAAGATTTACACAATTTACACTTAACAAAATCGATGTCTATTTGCTTTAACGTGAATATCAGTACTCTATATTTGGTCCAACTAAAAATTTATTTAATTATGAAAAAACAATGTTTACTTCTAATCTGTGCGATTAGTTTTGCTTTTCTTGGTAATAGCCAGGATTTGACGTCAAAAAAGGGAGAGTCAATGTTACCTGAAGCTGGAGATTATGCGCTAGGTTTTGATGCTGCACCTTTTTTAAACTATGTAGGTAACTTTTTGAATTCAGGAGCTACCTCTCCTACTGCTGACTTTATGACGGGGTATGATGCTTCTATAACAGGTAAGTATTTTACAGATGCGCAAAACGCGTACAGAGGATCTGTAAGAATCGGTTTAGGGAGCAATACCGATACTGATGCTGCCGGAAATGAGATGAAACAGACTTATAATGCTGTTTCTATAGGTGCTGGTATGGAAAAAAGAAGAGGAACAACTCGTGTTCAAGGTTTTTATGGAGCTCAAGCAGGGATAAGCCTTGGAGGAAGTTCTATGACAAATGATTACGATGCAGCTTTAACAGCCGCTGATGCTCCAAGAATTACTGAAGCTAACGGTGGATCTTCTTTCGGTATTGGTGTAGGAGCCTTTGCAGGTGTAGAAATATTTATTTTTCCTAAAACTTCAATCGGATTTGAATACGGATGGGGTCTAGGATTTAATTCTACTGGCGCAGGTGAATCTACTGTAGAAGCATGGGATGCAGCTACATCAGCAGCTGTCTCTACAACAACTGAGACTGGATCATCTAGTTCTTTTGGAATAGACACTAATAACGGTGGAGGAGCATTAAACCTTATATTCCACTTCTAGTAGAGTAAATTAATAATGAATTTAAAAGCCCATCTTACGATGGGCTTTTTTTATGGACCTATATTTAGGAATTAAATTAAGTACTAATGCTACCTTCTTGATGTTATCGTCTTTAATATTCGGTTGAGTCATCTCAACTTTCTCCAATTTACAAATATTTCAATAGATTTTTTTCTATAGATAGCTTAGGTGTCCCTTTTCCATTTTGTTATTACCTGTTTTCCTTTTGATAGTGTTGCGGCCAGTTTTTTGATCTCTAGTCTGGAGTTCTCTCCTTTTATATCTGAA
>DDEI01000014.1 GCA_002336675.1 Flavobacteriales bacterium UBA1958
GCTTGAGTGAGTGATTTTAAGAATTCATTCTCCTGTTTTACTTTTTTCTCAGCTTGGTGTTTGTGGATCGCCATTTCGACAGATGTTCTTACGTCTGATTCTTTAAATGGTTTTAAAAGGTATCCGTGCGGTTCAGATCCTTTGGCTTTTGTTAAAGTTTTGTCATCCGAGTATGCGGTAAGAAAAATAATAGGAATATCAAGGAATTTCTTAATTTCTACAGCGGCCTCTATTCCTGTCATCTCTCCTTTTAGCATGATGTCCATAAGCACCAAGTCTGGTTTTTCTGACTTGGCTAATTTTATGGCTTTAAGGCCTGTATCTGCCGTTCCCGATATGCCGTAGCCCAACTTTTTAAGTCTCGTCTCTATATCTTTTCTGACTATACTCTCGTCTTCGGTAACTAAAATATTTATTGACATGTTTCGGGTGGTGTGGTATGTTAACTCTTCTCAAAAGTAATTAAAAAGTCTGTGCCTTTATCTGCCTGTAAGTCTAAAGAAGCGTCTAACTGGTCTATTAAAGAGTAGACTAATTGCATGCCTAACGAATCAGACTCAGCGTGTTTAAAATGCTTAGGCAACCCTTTTCCATTATCTCCCACTCGTAAATGGATTTTTCCTTGGGATTCCTTTATTGATAAATACACTTCTCCATCTTTGCCTTCGAATGCATGTTTCATAGCATTAGAAACTATTTCGTTTACGATTAAACCACATGGAATTGCTTGATCTATGGTTAAGTAAATTTTATCATAATCTGTTACTAATTGAACCGTCCCGCTGCTGTAACTATATGAGTGTATTAAATTACTGGCTAAGGCGTCTAAGTAATTCGAAAACTCTATAGAGGAGAAGTCTGTTGTTTGATATAGGGTTTCGTGTATATATGACATCGACCTAATTCTATTCTGGCTTTCAGCTAATATTTCTAGTGTTTTATCATCTTTTATATAATTACTTTGCAGAGATAAAATACTACTTATTACTTGTAAGTTGTTTTTTACTCGGTGGTGTACTTCCTGCAATAACACTTCTTTTTCTTTCAGAGAATCTTTTACTTGCTGTTCTATAATTTTTCTTTCTGTAATATCTCTTAACACACCCATAAACCCTTGAATTACACCTTTAGAACTTTTTATTACAGATGATGATAGTAGAGAAACGAAAGTTTCTCTGTTCTTTCTTTTAGTGGTTGTTTCGCCTGTGAATATTCCTTTCTTATTAACACTAGTCGATACTCTCTGATATTCATTTTTATCTGCAAATAGCATACTAACATCTTTACCCAACACCTCTTCCAATAAGTAGCCAAACTCATTTATCGCTGCTTTATTAAACTCCGTTATTTTATTATCCTTGTTCACCGCTATTATCATGTCTATAGAGGATTCAATAATGTTTTGCGTAAACTTTTGAGCGGCTTGTAGTTTCTCTTGAGTTTGTGTGTGGAGCTTTATTTCTTTCGTTAGCGTTAGGTTGGTTTTTTCTGCAATTTTATTTCTGATTCTTTCTTCTCTAAGTTCTAGTTGGGTGGTTAAATCCACTATAGTTACTTGAACTGCGGGTTTATTATTAAAAACAGTTAAAGATGCCTGGATTCCAATGTTTATGTGTCTTTTTATGGAGGTCTGCATTTTAATCTCTTTATATTCTAAATCACCTCCGCCTCTAGTTTCTAATAAACTTATATCTATAGACTCCCTAAATTCTTCATCTATAAAATCTATAAAATTTTTATTATATAAATTATCTTCTATAGCATACTCTAATAATTTTACTCCCGCGTTATTAGTAAATTTTATTTGATTGTTGACTAAAATGAAAATTCCGTTTGGTGAATTTTCTACTAAACTTTTATACCTCTCTGTACTCTGTGCTAAGGCTTTTTCTGTTTTCTTTATCTGTGTTATTTCATAGAATAAAAGAATATCTATTTCCTGACCTTGTTGGTTAATATTACCTGAAGATGCTTCTAAAAGCATAATAGTTCCATCCTTTTTTTTTGCAATTATCTCCGTCCTTTTTTGCTGTAGTGTATTTTTTGGAATATTTATTTTTACTAGTTCCTTGTGGTCTATGAATTCTATAATATCTCTTCCTATTATCTCTTGGCGGTTAGAACCTCCTATTAATTCTATAAACTGTTCATTAGAGTCTATGATTATTCTCTTATCTAAAAACACTATTCCTTCTATAGCTACATTTGATAATAGCTTAAATCGTTCTTCGCTTTGTTTAGTTCTATTTTCAAATTCAACTCTCTCACTAATATCTATTAGTGTGAAACTAATGGCTTTATTAATTCCTGTATCGTCTTTTTCTAATATAATATTTGCTAAGCAGGTTTGATCTTTACCTAATTTATCTTTTAATCGTAATTCTATGTTCTTTATTTTTCTGCGATTAACTATTGTTTTTATCAGCGAGCCTATTTCTTCTTTTTCTGATAGAATCGCGGATATAGGCTTATTAATCAGGTCTTCTTTATATTTATAACCTAATTGAGTGGCAAGAGTGTTATTACAGTCTAATAATTTTAATTCAGTATTTATCCTACAATACCCAGCTACATTTTCATCCAGTATTACTTCTCTGTTTTTATCGGTTTCTGACTCTAAATCTACCCTAATTAAAATTTCTCTAATTCCATTATGACTAATCAGCGTAGCCGAAATATTTCTATCCGTAGCCCTATCTATAGTATGGTATATCCCTAAAGTTTTTAATTCATTTATTATTGTTTCTTTCTTATTTAAGTTAATTGTAAAAAACTCATCTATTGATACCCCTTTAATTTCATCTAATGATTTATCTAAATAATTAAGCGATATATAGTTACAGCTATTAATACAAAAAGAATCTATAGAAATAGTGAAAAGCTGTTGCTTTGAATTGTTAAATAAATGAGTAAGTGAAGTAGTCATTTAAAAATTTTATAACACAATAATTAAATTTTTTCTCCATCTAATTTTGTCTCAACTCCCTTAGTATACTTTATAACCAACTTAATAGTTCCATCTTTATTATAAAATTTCCAATCTCCGTGTCTTTCACCGCCTGTGTGTTTTCCCTCTATTTTTTTCATTCCATTAGGGTAATAATATATATGTTTTTTTAGTGCAACTCCTTGTGAATACTCTCCTTCAAAATATATGTTATTTGTTTTTAAATAAAAACTCTTCCACTTGCCATTTTTATCATCATCTATATATTCCCCTTTTTCTTCATGGTCCCCGATAGTTATAAACCAGTCTCCAGTTCTTAATCCATCCACATAGTTTCCATTGTTAATTATTCCACCTTCTTCTGAGTATTCTATAGACCTTCCATCTTCTCTTCCCTTTCTATAATACTCCTGCCTTTTTACCGAACCATTTTTAAAATACCAAATCCATTCACCAGAAACTAAATTTTTCTTATAGATACCTTCCTGTTCTAATTCACCAGTAAGAAAATAATACTTCCATTTTCCATCTTTATATCCATTTAAATATTCTCCTTCTGCTTTTAATTCTCCAGTAGTATAATATATTTTCCACTTGCCTTTATACTTTCCGCTTCCAGTTATAATACCTTCTCCTACTTTAATATCATTTTCATACACGACTGATGATATAATTTCCCCTTTTGTTCCGTATTCTTTAAAAATTCCTTGTTTTTTACCATTGGAAAAAGACTCTATAGATTTGATTTTTCCATCTTTATCTATTTTTTTCTGTACATCCAAAACTTGATTAGTATATTCTTCTTGAATAATTCCATTTTTATAGGTTTCTATTCTGGCGAATTGACCTTTTCTATCGTAGATTTTAAAAAGTCCATTTTTCTTTCCATTGGAATAATTTCCTTCTTCTTTTAGTTTAGTAGAACCTGACCAATATTCTAACCATTTCTCTGTTTTTTTACCTTTAGAACTAAATCTATTTACCTTTTCCTGAGAACGTAAATAACCATTATTATACAAAAGAAAAGTTATTATTCTTCCATCTGTTCCATACTCTATACCTTTTCCATTTTCTTTTCCATCTAGAAATAGAAGCTCTTTAGAAACAGATCCATCCGAGTAGTAAAATAATGCTGCACCATTTTTTTTTCCGTGCTCATAGAGATAACCAACACTTAGAAATCCTTCACTGTTATATACCTTTTCTAATCCACTTTTAACATCGTTTATATAGGTAATGGATCTTTCAAGGTTTCCATTTTCTCTGTAAAAAAACCACTCACCTTCGAGTTTATTTTGTTTTCTTTTTCCTAATGTTTTGAGTTGTGAAGACTTAAAATATGTTTTCCATATACCGTCTGGAAATCCATTAATAATATAACCCTCACTACTTAAACTTCCATTTTCATAATAGAATTTTTTATATTCGTTATCGAGGGTATCTGATTGAGAAAATATTTGTTGGCCATACAGCAAATATAAAATGAGGAATATTGAGTCTATTCGTAATCGCATTATTTTGTTTTCAACTTCTTTATTTATTTATAACTTAAATTTTAAAAATCTTTTAGTAGTATATATAGGGGTGTTAATTGTGTTAGTAATTTATTACAGCCGTGGGTTGAAATAAAAAGTTATTCATTGAAAGTAATATTTATACACTTACTATAAACATATAAAAGTACTAAGTATCAGTCTAAAATGTGTTTCATTAACATTGGTTTAATAACTCTAATTTGTGATAAGATTATAGCATTTGTAGCATATTATTTAGTTCACAAAGCCGGTATAGTTAGTCAATAATTTTATTTTTTTTCACTTGACTTTTTAAATTTAGATGTGCCTACACTTTTCATACCATTAAGTCAAGTTTTTATGTGATTTATTTATACATTTTTTTTTGTGTTATTCACCGTTTTAGTGTGAATTTATTTAAGACCAATCGCTTATGATATTTCTACAGAGATACAGAGCATATCTTTCATATGGTTAACTTTGTCTCAAAATGTAAAGAAATGAAAATAGTAATAGGTTCTGATCATGCGGGTTTTGAATTAAAAGAAAACCTAAGAAAATTTTTGGTGTTAGAGGGGCACGAGGTAGTGGATCACGGTACTTATTCTTTAGATAGTGTGGATTATCCAGACTTTGCACACAAAGTGGCAAGCGATGTAAATAATGGAACTATAGAGAAAGGAATTTTAGTATGCGGAAGTGGGCAAGGGGTGTGTATGACCGCTAATAAATACCAAAGGGTGAGAGCTTCCTTAGCTTGGACTGCAGAAATAGCTGGTTTAAGCAGAGAACATAACAATGCCAATGTGGTTTGTTTACCAGCTAGATTCATCGAAGAACGAGAAGCCAAAAATGTAGTGAAGACATTTATAGAGACGGCTTTTGAAGGTGGAAGACATGAGCGAAGAGTTAATAAAATAGTAGAGGGAATATGTTAAGAATTATGGGTTTATTAGGCGTTGCAACGCTATTATCATCTGCAGCTATCTATAGTCAAGAAATTAAAGAAGATAATTTGATTGTGAAAATGGAGGATTATTCTCTAGAATATGCTGCTACCATAAATGCAAGCGAATTAAGGGAGCATTTAATGATAATAGCATCAGATGAATTTGAAGGCAGAGAAACAGGTATGCCAGGGCAAAAGAAGGCTGCTGAGTATATAGCCAATTATTTTGAAGGACTAGATATAGAGCCTTATGATGGAACTACATATTTTCAGGAATACCCGTTAAAAAGAGAAATATTTACGAGCACAACCTGTAAAGTTGGGATTGAAGAATTTAAGTTTATCAAAGATTTTTACTTTTTCGGTTCTGGGGTAAGTAGAGATTTAAAGCTAAATGAAATTACCATAGCAGGTTATGGTATAGGATCAGAAGATTGGAATGATTATACAAATTTAGATGTAACGGATAAGTATGTATTGATTTTGAGTGGTGCACCCAAAGACAAGAAAGGAAACCTGTTAGTAGAAAGTAGTGAACTGGAAATGTGGGCTGCCGATTGGAGATTAAAAAAGGAAGACCTAAAATCTAGAGGAGCGAGGGGAGCTTTTGTCATAAATGAAGAGTATGAATCTTATATGAGTAGAGTAAAATATTACTTAGAGAACCCAGGGATGTCATTATTGGGAGATGAGGAAACGAATGATGCTGAGTCTTTTCAGACTGTTTTTATTTCTCCCGACATGGCTAATGTTATTTTAAATAATTCTAGGAATAAGAATATTAAAAAGCTGAAGAAAAGGTTAAATAAGAGGAGGTCCATTAAAGAGAGAACTATCGGCTTAAATATAGATTTGGATAGAGAGAATAAAATAGAAAACTTTACTGGAGAAAATGTATTGGCTTTTATTGAAGGAACAGATTTAAGGGAAGAAGTAGTAGTGGTTACTGCGCACTATGATCATATAGGAAAAAAAGGAGAGGAGATTAATAACGGAGCAGATGATGATGGATCTGGGACTGTTTCAGCACTGGAGATAGCAGAGGCCTTCCAAATAGCTAAACTACAAGGACACGGCCCTAGAAGAAGTGTACTCGTAATGACTGTAAGCGGTGAAGAGAAGGGGTTGTTGGGTTCTCGGTATTATTCAGACCATCCTATTTATCCTTTGGAGAATACAGTGGCTAACTTGAACATAGACATGATAGGAAGAATGGACGAAGCGCACAAAGACAGCGCAGACTATATCTACCTTATAGGAAGTGATAAGTTGAGTACTGACTTACATGAAATAAGTGAAGAAGCTAATTCAGAGTACATAAATCTAGCATTGGACTACACATACAATGACCCAGATGACCCGAATAAATTTTACTACCGTTCAGATCATTATAATTTTGCTAAGCACGGTATTCCAGTGATATTTTATTTTTCTGGTGTGCATGAGGATTATCACAGACCTACAGATACTCCAGATAAAATTCTTTACGATAAATTAGAGAAAGTGGCACGATTGGTTTTTCATACCGCATGGGAACTGTCCAATAGAGATGATGCTCCTGTGGTAGATAAGGAGAATGAGTTTGAGAATTAATTATTGCAGATAAAGGGTGATTAATCAATTCAATTAGAGATATTTAAACCCTTTGGCTTTTTTAGCTAGAGGTTTTTTAAATAAGTAACTATTAATCAAGTAAAAAGTGAGTAAAATCACTCCTCAATCAACTCGTCTAAAAACAGCTCGGTTTCCTTCATATAGTCCGCATAATAATCACCGGTGCTGGGACCATAAAATCCAGTATGGATTTTTCTTACCATGCCTTTTTTATCCACAAATAGGGTAGTAGGAAAGGAGTTTATTCCGCTAAGCTCACTGAACATGGCGCTAGCCTCAGATTTGCTAGCGCTACCAGATAAATATACAGGGTAATCTACATTTAGCTCTTTCTGATAAAGAGTGATATTTTCAAGTTGTGTGCTTAAGTCAGAGGGTCTTTCAAATGCCAGGCCCATGATGTTTAATTGATTTCCATATTTAGCAGCCAGCTCACTGTAATAACGAGTTTCATCCATGCAATTGGGACACCAGGTTCCTAGGATTTGAATAATGGAGACTTGATTGAAATCCATAGAATTGAATTCCGTAGTGTCTTTATTCGGACCGATTCCCATAAATTGAACTGAAGTGTTTCCCCGTTTAAGATAAGTAAGGGAGTCAGGACTTATAAGAGAAACACTTTTATCTTTTACTCCATGCCAAGTGGTATTCCAATGGTTACCTGAGAAGAATTTTCCGTTGATGGAGTCTCCTGTCATAACCCCAGAAAAGTAAAACAAATGAGAGCCATCAAAACAACTGAGGTAGAATTTTCCGTTAGAAGTTTCTTTTCCTTCCAAGAAACGATAATCCCCCGTTTCTGTGAGAAAGGTTCCGGTTACACGGCCAGATTTAGAGTTTAATATTCCAATAGCTTTATACGCATCCTCCTTTTTATCTATAGTGACATCATACGTAGATCGAATGTTTGGTTCTTCTGGAAATGAAGGGTTTTTTTGAGATTTATGACCCGTAAACGCGATCTTATAATTTCCTTTTTTGTGTTGGTTTCTAAAGAACCCGCGCAAAGAATCTTCTGCAGTGAAGCAGAAATCAACTGTAGTGCCAAAAACAGGGAGCACGAAAGAGGCTGAATCTCCAGATATTCGGTATTGAGAGACTGGTATTCTTTCGTCAGCATTTATAATTGCAATCCCATCTTTTGAAATTTCCCATCGAGTAGGGCACTGAGCCTCTCCTAAATCAAAAACTATTTCATAGTAACCTTCTCTGGTCTCAGAGGGTTTGTCGGTCATAGAAGCGGTGCAACTGCTCAAAAGAACTATTGCAACGCATAATATGTATAATAAACACCTAATAATTAACCTTATAAATTAAACTTAATTCCCTGAGCTAAAGGAAGTTCTGTGCTGTAATTAATGGTATTAGTTTGTCTTCTCATGTACGCTTTCCATGCATCAGAACCGCTTTCTCGTCCACCCCCGGTCTCTTTTTCCCCACCAAATGCACCGCCTATTTCAGCACCACTGGTGCCAATATTTACATTAGCTATACCACAATCACTTCCTGCGTAGCTTAAGAATAATTCAGCTTCTCGTAAATTAGTGGTCATGATAGCAGAAGACAACCCTTGAGCCACATCGTTTTGCATGGCTATAGCTTCATCAAGCTCGTTATACTTCATAACATAAAGAATAGGAGCGAAGGTTTCAGACTGCACAATAGCCATATCGTTTGAAGCTTCTATAATACAAGGTTTAACATAGCACCCACTCTCGTAACCGCTACCGTCCAAAACACCACCCTCTACTAATACTTTACCACCCTGTTCTTTAGCAGACTCTATTGCTTTTAAGTAAGTGCTCACTGAATCCTTATCAATGAGTGGTCCGACATGATTGGACTCATCTAACGGGTCTCCAATAGCTATTTGTCCATAAGCAGCTACTAGTTTTTCTGTTACAGCGGCGTACTGAGATTCGTGTATAATTAATCTTCTTGTAGACGTACATCTCTGGCCACACGTTCCTACCGCACCGAACGCAGCTCCTATGATAGTCATTTTAAGATCAGCATCTGGGGTAACTATAATAGCGTTGTTTCCCCCTAACTCTAAAATTGTTTTACCGAATCTCTGCGCTACCGTAGAACCCACTATTCTTCCCATTCTAGTAGAACCGGTAGCAGAAATCAAAGGAACTCTTTTATCTGTAGTCATCATTTCACCTACTTTATAATCCCCGTTTACCAAACAACAAAGACCTTCATCTAAGTTATTCTCTTTCAGTACCTCAGCCATTATGTTCTGACAAGCTACACCACAAATGGGTGCTTTTTCTGAAGGCTTCCACACACAAGTATTACCAGCTATCCAAGCCAGCGCAGTGTTCCATGCCCAAACAGCGACAGGGAAGTTAAAAGCAGAAATAATTCCCACCACTCCAAGCGGATGGTATTGATCGTATAACCGGTGAAGAGGACGCTCAGAATGCATGGTAATACCATTCAATTGTCTACTTAGACCAGTGGCGAAATCACAGATGTCTATCATTTCCTGAACCTCACCATAACCCTCTTGAAGACTTTTACCCATTTCATAAGAAACAAGCTTTCCAAGAGGCTCTTTGTATTTTCTTAATTTTTCACCAAACTGACGAACGATTTCCCCGCGCAAAGGAGCTGGGGTTGTTCTCCATTCAAGAAAAGCAGTTTGAGAGGCTTTAATAGTAGCTTCATATTGTTCAGGTGTCGTCGCTGAAACGCTCCCTATTAATTCCCCGTCTACAGGAGAATAAGATTTAATGTGTTCACTACTATCTTGGTTCTGCAAACCAGTAGATGTTCCTGCATTATGTTTTTTTATTCCGAGTTCAGAAAGAACCTCAGAAATATTCACTGATGAAGTTGATGTTGACATTGCTTAAAGTTTTATGCGGTGCAAAGGTAATGACCAATGACGACGTAATAGTTAAAATTGGGTAAAAAACGACGACCAGAAACACCTAGAAATTGGACTTTTAGGAATTATGAAGGGCTCTTAGTGGTTAGTTGAACGAAACAGTGTTTTTAGATGGTTATAAGAAGAAAGTAGGTTTAATTGACTCGAAATGTTTCACGTGGAACAAAGAGCATCGATTTTTAGGGATTAGCGCTCGAGGTTGAAACTTTTTATTGTCTTTGGATTTCATC
>DDEI01000082.1 GCA_002336675.1 Flavobacteriales bacterium UBA1958
TCTCTCTTTTCCTGATAAAACCCTGAAAGTTCGTGGATGTTATTTCTATTCTGAATGTATTCTGCTAGAGCGTATTGTACTGGAGTGTTTACGCTAAAAACCAAGTATTGATGTACTTTTCTGAATTCCTGCATGAGATGTTCTGACGCCAGTACATATCCCATTTTCCAGCCAGTAGCATGAAAGGTTTTGCCGAAGGAATGGACAATGATGCTTTGGTCTTTGAGCCTTTTAGAACTGGCCACACTCACATGCTTTACCCCATCATAAATGATGTGTGCGTAGACCTCATCACTAAGTACAATGATTCCAGTTCCTGCTACTAATTTTTCTAGCTTTTCTAAATCCTTAGCTGTCCATACTGCTCCTGTAGGATTGTGAGGAGAGTTGACCAAAATCATTCTGGTTTTCTCTGAAATGGTTTGTTTTACTTCTTCCCATGGAATGGAATAATCTGTAGGGTTCAATTCTACAAATACAGACTTCCCTCCATTCACCTCGACTGCTGGAGAGTAACAATCATAAGCTGGAGAAAACATGATGACCTCATCTCCTTGATGAACGAGCGCTGAAATAGTGGTGTAAATCCCTTGAGTAGCTCCTGCGGTTATTGTTATTTCAGAATCTGAGTTGTAATTGGCCAAATAGAAATCGCGTTGCAACGCTGAAATCTCTTCTCTTAATTCTAGAACTCCAGACATGGGGGCATACTGGTTTTTTCCCTGAATCATATACTTATTCACAAGTGAAATAAGGGTTTCAGAAATAGAGAACCCGGGGAAGCCCTGCGATAGATTTATGGCTCCGTATTTATGAGCAAGCCCACTCATTGTGGTGAAAATAGTGGTTCCTACTTCAGGAAGCTTACTGCGAATTGGATGTGTTCTATTCATAGATAAGCGAAAGGTAAATCTTAATTTGTAAAATTCAGTAACTTTGAAACGACCAAAGTCAATTCCAAATGAAAGTCCTTCTATCTTCCTTGCTGTTACTTTTTCTTTCCATCTCCTCTTTTTTCGCACAGGAAGCTCCCATCGTTTCTGGAGAATTAATAATTCAATTAAATAAAACGATCACCGCAAGAGACTTAACTATTCAGTTGAATGAATATAATGGAGTTAAATCTGGAGTAGCTCTAGACAGAGTTCTTTCTAAATCTGCTTCTATTTACTTATTTAAGTATGATGTGGATAGAGTTCCTGAAGAAAAAGTACTAGACTTTATATACTCTAATGCTGGAGTTAGTATAGCTCAGTTTAATCATGAAATTCAGAATAGAGCTCTTCCAAACGATCCAAGCATAGGCTCTCAATGGCACCATTTAGATGGTTCTGATAATGATATAGATTCTGACTTAGCGTGGGACATTACCACTGGTGGTCAAACCAGTAATGGAGATGAAATCGTAGTGTGCGTGATCGAAGGTGGCGGAGCTAATTATAATCATCCAGATTTAATAGCCAACCACTGGACCAATACTGCAGAAATAGATAATAACGGAATAGATGATGATGGTAATGGATATATAGATGACTTTAATGGATGGAATCCTGTTTCAGATAATGACAATGTGGGTAACGCCAATCATGGTACAGCGGTTTCTGGAATGATAGGCGCTAAGGGAAATAACAATAACGGGGGAGCTGGAGTTAACTGGGATGTGAAAATCATGCAGGTAGACTTAGGTTCGCTCACTGAGGCTAATGTAATAGAATCCTATTCTTATCCTTTAACGATGAGAGAAAGATACAATGCTTCTAATGGAGCAGAAGGTGCATTCGTGGTAGCTACTAATGCCTCCTGGGGGATAGACAATGCTAACCCTGCTAACTATCCAGTGTGGTGTGCATTCTATGATACACTAGGAGCTGCAGGAATCTTAAACTGTGGTGCTACCTCTAATTCTAATGTAAATGTAGATGTGAATGGAGATATGCCCACTGGATGTTCTAGCACCTACATGCTAGGGATAACAGCTACTAACAGCAGTGATCAAAGAACTTTCTCTGGTTATGGTGTTAATTCTATCGATCTAGCGGCGCCTGGTGAATCAGTGTTTTTGCCGAGTGGAACTTCGGGTTATTCTTCTACATCAGGAACGAGTTTCGCTAGTCCATGTGTAGCCGGTGCCATAGCTTTACTATATTCCGCGCCATGTTCAGACCTAGCTAATCAAGCTTTATCTTCTCCACAAAGCACAGCTGACCTTGTCAGAAATTATATCTTCAATGGGGTAGATGTTATTCCTAGTTTAGTAGGCGAAACAGCTACTGGCGGAAGGTTAAACGTAAAGAATAGTTTAGACCTTTTAATTAACGGATGTGGCCCAGTGGAGCCCTGTTCTGCAATTTCACTAGCGCTAGACAATGAATGTGTCTATTCTAATAGTAATGTAACAGCTACTGTAACCCTCTCTCCTACTTTCAATGAAAATTACTGTACGCTAGGTGACGTAGTTTACGCTGAACTCAACGGAATTAATACTACTGTGGATGCTTCGAATGGTGACGTAGGTAATGGAGGTTCATACACTATAAGTGGACTGGCCTCTAACACGACTTATAATTTTTCTTACCAAACTGAATCTGGCTCTTCTGCAATAGAGACTATTACTACCGACAATTGTTCTTCTCTTACTCCTGGATGTCTGGATAACACCGCCAACAACTTCAATCCAGCTGCTAACATCAATGATGGTTCATGTACTTATGATTGTGAGGAGATAACGTTCACCTTACTAACTGATTGCTACGCCGAAGAGGTCGCTTGGTCTTTAGCAGGAGAAAATGGTGAGATTATTAGTGAGGTTGTGGAAGAATCTCTCTCTAACAACACAGAATATACTTTCTCCGTATGTTTAACTCAGGAGTGTTATTTATTAACTGTGACTGATTCATACGGAGATGGATTAGCGGGGTCGCTTTTTAATTGCCCTGCCAATGGATCTTTTTCCCTTACCAATGATACTGACGAAACGATTATAGATCAATTGATTAATCCTGATTATGGAAGTGAATATAGCATCGACTTCTGTATTTCGATTTCTCAAACCATAATACTGGGCTGCACTGATGACCAAGCATGCAACTTTGATTCTATAGCTACTGATAATGACGGAAGTTGTACTTACCCCGGATGCACTGACGACCAAGCATGCAATTACAACCAAGCCGCTGGTTGTGAAGATGGAAGCTGTATTATTCCACCTGCTAATGACATTTGTGCTGACGCTTTTCCTTTAACCGAAGGAATAAATACTATTTCTAATGAAAATGCTTGTACTGACGAAGGATATTCAGTACCTACCACAACATGTAACTCAACGGATGGCTGGTGCAATGAGAACCTAATAGAAAATGATGTCTTCTATTCTTTCACGACTCCAGCGTTTCCCGTGGCTATTTCTATTGAAACTAGTTTCTCAGCTCCTATTTCTCTTAATGATACTCAAATGGCCCTATTTTCAGAATGCGGAGGAACATTAATAGCAGCTAATGATGATGGAGGTGCGGACTTATATATGTCTCGTTTAGACTTCGCGTGTGGCCAACTAGCGGTTAACACTTCTTTTTTAGTCCTTATAGATGGTTATGATGGTGCTTCGGGAATCGCTAATCTTACCTTAACATTCAATGGAGCTGACTGTGGAGATCCAGGATGTACTGATTCTGAAGCAGTAAATTATAATTCAAATGCGACCTCCGATGATGGCAGTTGTATTTACCTTTGTGATAATGATACTGAAGCTCCTATATTTATTACAAATGCTGCAGATATAACACTCGATTGTGGAATGCCTATACCAGAAATTCCTATTGTTGAAGCCAATGATAATTGCACTGCGTTAGTTTCCGTATTGTATTCTGAAGAAACTATTCCAGGATCGGGAAATGGATTTACTATTTTAAGAACATGGTTAGCTGAGGATGACAGCGAAAATCAAGCCGTTTTCGTACAAACTTTAGAAAGCTTGGATAACTGTGCCCCAAACGCATGTTCCGCCGACTTCAACTCAAGTGGCTTGGTAGAAGTAATGGATTTAGCAATTTTACTGGGGAACTTTGGATGTGCAGAAAACTGCATAGCTAATTTAGATGACATAGAAGGAGTGAATGTCTCTGACGTCTCGATATTCCTTCAGTTTTTTGGTTCTACATGCGAATAAGGTTTTAAGCTTTGGTGGACAAGAGCTTTCTAAGTCTAGTTTACCACTGCTATTTTTCCTACTGTAGTTTCGGACCCATCTCTGTTAGTAGCAAATACTAAATAAACTCCAGTGCTCACTCGCTCACCGTTCTCATTCTTTCCATTCCAAAGCGCTCTTCCTCCTTCTGATGTAGTAGAGTGAACAACAGTACCGTTTATGTCAGTTATTTTAACATCTGTTCTAAATGTAAGTCCATCTATCGTTATAACCCCATTATAATCTGCTCTCACTGGGTTAGGGTAAATACTAGCTTCGTTTATTTTCCCATCAAAACCTGTCGCCGTGCCTATAAATGAGACCACACCCTCATCAGTCGCGAAGAAAATCTCTCCTGTACTGAAATTGAATGATATATCTTGAATTGTATTAGATATTAGCGGGCTATTATCTTCTGTAAATCTATAAATCTGATCTATACCATCAGCACTTAGTAAATAAACCCCAGATGTTTGGGTTCCAATCCACTTTCGATTTCCTCCATCTACTTCTATCGAAGTAATAGTTTCGGTCTCTAACAGTAACTGGAAATTTCCATCCTGTTCTATCAAAATCTGCTGTGCATCACACAAATCATCAGTAAAAATACATTCAGTATCATAGAAGACACCTATACCCTGTAAGGTACCTATCCAAATTTCACCGTTTACATCACTACTTATAGAATATACATCATCAGATGGAAGAGCTCCCTCACCATCTGCAGTGCCCAATATTTTATATCTATCATCACTAGTGTCACTTAAGGAATCTCCATAATCAAATACAAGAACTCCGTTTCCTTTAGGAAGAGTTACCCAGATATAGTCTCCCCTATCCGTTCCTGAATCAATTATAACATCTCCTAAGACAAACGTTTCATTAATAGCTCCCTCAAAATTAAAAGAGTACCACTGACCTCCTGGGGTAAGCACATGGAGACAATCTGCAGTTTTACTGTTCGTTACCCACAAGTTCTCATCATTATCAAACGCTAGCCCATCCACATATACTATTTCATTATTGAACTCCTCATTTACACCCACTAAGGGAGAATTAGTAGTATTATGAATTTCTATAATTTCTCCATTTAAAATTTCGTAAACACCTTCATCCCAACTACTCACATAAACGCGGTCAGGATTTGAAGGATCTATAGCAACGTCCATCATATCAAAAGCCACATTACCATATTCATTTTCTCCATCCATTAACGGCTCGGTTTCACGAGTAATACTATTCCATTTATTATTGACATAATAATTGATCCCATTCTGGCTCCAATTATTCACATACCCAAGCCTTACGCCTCCCGTGGCGCACCATACATCTTCAAAATAGGACCTAATTTTTCTTGCGGCAGAATTTCTAGGTCCGTTAGGTATTATTTTGGCAGGTGCACTTCCCTGCAGAACATGAAACAAACCATCTCTATTATTGGCTACCCAGAATCCATTACCTAGAGGATCAGGTATAGCCTGATAGCTGTCTGTCCACCCTGGCCCAAGGAATTCAATACTTCTAACAATTTGTAGATCTTGATCATATATTTGAACAATACCTTTCGTGGTAAGAAAAAGCTGATTATTCTGCCTTTTGATTTCCCTAACCTTCCCAACTTCATCAAACCAAAATTCCTCCCATGGCTCATCTATGCTTAAAGATGTAGAATAGACATATTCACCCTCAGCAGTAACCTCATGTATGTAGAGCCTTCCATTAAAACTAGTAATATTCTCATACCTTCCCTCTAGGTTTGGAGTTTCGAGACTTAAAGTCCAAGACTCAAAATTTGCTAAAAAAGAATTATTCTCTTCAGCTTCAAATACACCTCTGTCCGTGGCAGCCAAAATTCTACCATCTACGATTTCAAGATCAAAAACATTGACATAAGCCCCATTCTCTCCAATTAAGTAGGTATCCTTAATTTCCAATCTAACAAGGTCCAACTGAATTATGCCAAACTCAGTACAGAGAAAGGCAAAATCACCTTTCACGTAAATTGAATTTATCCTTTTCGCAGCTATAAGGGAACTTTCCTTGACATCTGACAAATTAATAAACTTGTTTCCTAACATGATGTCTAAGTTTCCATTGTCATAACCAACAAGCAACATATCCCTTTCAGGGATTCCCTCTAAACAACTAATGCCGATATCCGATAAATCGTTGGCTTTATTTATTCTGGTAATACTATTATCCTCTAAAGAAACTCTAAAAGCGCCCAGTGAAGTAGCGGCGTATACGGCATCATTCGTACCAGTAACACAAATGACATTTTTATAACTAAAATGATCCTTCCAGGTTAATAGCTCATTTTGAGTGTAACTAGACAGAAATAAGGCGTTACAAAGGAAAATTAGAAAAAATCGTTTCATTGAAAATAAAATTGGCTAAATCTAAAACGTAAATTTAGACTGTTTCATGTGCAGATCTAATAATTTGAAAAAGAATTGGACTTACAGTAAAACCAGAGGCAATATTCCACCTAATGGATTTCCATTTACTTGGCTCATTAGCTCATAGCCATAGCCATCGAACAGTTAGCAGATCAGACCCAACGGCAGGTGTGTTTCAGCTAAGAGAATTAGCGGTATTCATCCCTAAAACCTACTTTTTTTAAACACTTCTAAAATTTACTTTGTAATTTTAGCAGGATAATCAAATAGTGAAAGATGAAGAAACTAATAATCCTACTACTTACCCTTCCAGTATTTGGAATAGCACAAAATACAGTCTGTTTTACAATTGACTCTAACCCAAACACAAATGACACAGCTCTGGCTCCTTTCACAAAGTATGTAGATGTTTTAGGTTGCTTTAGTATTTATGCTGAAAGCACAATATCAGATGAAAAAGTGCTACATGCAGCTGCAGTTACTGCAGAATTATTGGACAATAATGAAGATGGAATCGTAGATGACTCTGCCATTGAAACACAACTAGCCGGTGAGAATGCTTTAATACCAATATTCTCAGCAGAAAACTCTGCAGTAGAAAACACCTTCTTCAATAACTATGACGGAGATGGCGTAAGCGCAGTACTCTACCAAGATGAAGTTGATCCTACACAAACAGGGCATTGGGGAGATGATGCTACCGTGGAAGAGATTATGCATACCATAAATCATGTCGGACATACGAATATTTATCCAACCGCTTTTAGTATGCAGCCTAATTCTTCTTTAATGTCAGCCGCCATGGATGCTGCCAGAGGAGGACAATTCACGACAATCCCTAATCCTTATCCTGATTCTGCTTGGTATCATTATGACGACCAAACTTGTGATTATGAATGTATGATGATTGAATATATGTATTGGGCTTTAGTAAGTAATATGGGGATTTTAGATGATGCTCAAACAGCGGAAGGAATTGCAGACGAATGGGAACCATACAATGCTACCCTTTTACAAAGCATGGATGTTTTGATGTACGCCTTAATCACTGACCCACAATACAAATTACCTTTATCTCCTCCAGATGGTAATTATTGCCCTAGTTCTGCAATCGTTCCAGAATTAAATAAAAACAGCATTAGAACTCTGTTAAAAATCACAGACGTTTTCGGAAGAGAAACAGAAAAAACTGCACGTCAAACACTATTCTATATCTATGATGACGGAACAGTAGATAGAAAAATCATTGTAGCATATTAATTTTCTGAAAAAACTCAAACTTAGGACTGTAACATCCAACAAGCAAAAGCCTGAATGACCTTATACTTAAGGTACTAGTCAAAATAACGATCTAGCGTATCCAAGTTTAAACGAATAAACTTTTTCATCAATTCCACCTCCTCTTTATATGAATTTTGGTCATAATACCATTTAGAATCTTGAGGCCATTTTTCTGCGTTAGCCTTTACTTCGTCGTGCATGGATATTCCCATATTTTTCATTAACGAGTCTATCTTTTTCTCAGAAAACACCCCTCTTTTTCTTAGCTCACGCCATCGTTTTTTGAGAATCTCTCTATATTTTAACCCTTTAGAACTAAGCAGTTTTTTTAATAGAATATTCTGCTCATAGTTCGGAGTTGTTTTTAACATATTTAACTCATTATCTCCATCTCTTCCAAAGGAATGATCACAATCCCAAATGGCTATTCTAAAAGGCGTGTTTTGGTCTAACTTATAGATATAGAAATTTTTCAAAACTCCATCTCCTCCATTAGACAGCATTAGTAAAAGATGCCAATCTATAATATTACTTAAGTCTATATACACGTCATATAGGGATACAAACTCCTGATCGGAACTATTCAAAATAAACTCTCTCAGGTCCCATAAGTCATTTGTAGTCGTTTCAATATTCCACTTGGGGAATTTCTGATTCAAGATATTCACCGAATCTCTTTGGTCGGCGTCCAACTTCCTACTGAAAATTGGTGGGTCTTTATAAAACTGAGCTGATGGGTCAGTTTTATTTAACCCTAGGCTAGATGCTGTTATTGCTTTCATCAGAATATATAGCCCTTTATACTCAGAATTTAGTTTTAGCGTAACATATTGGGATTTAGCAGATTTATTCACATCAGACATTCCTCTAAAAATATCGTAACTAAGCTTATGCCTCATGAAGGTCTTATCGATGTAACTCGCATTTAAGATCCAATCATCTTCTTCCGACATTCCATTTAGAGACCTAACTGAGTCCAGCTCCAAGGCATAAGAATGTTTAGAATATTTACTGGACATTCCTCCTCTACATTTAATACTAGCCGAAGCAAAACTTGTATCAAAACCCTGAATGAAAACAACTCCACACTCCTCCTTCGCAATCCATCCTGGCGGTGAATTTTTTATAATATTAATTTCTAATAATTCTGGAGAGTCACAACCCACGGAGGAAATAAGCACAACAAAAAGAATGAGAATTAAAAATTCTTTTCTCTGAAATACATAAATTATGATTGAAGTCATTAATCTTATTTGCACCAAAGTTATGAAACTAAAAAGAGGTCAGCCCCTTACAGAATAGGCCTAATTAAATTATCTCATCGTCACTGGTTATCTAAGTGGCCATTTCATAACTATAACGTTATCCTATAACCAGGTTTAATAGTGATTTAGAAGAAAATCAAATCAACATAGAATACCACAGATTATACTTAGATTTGAACATTGATTTTGGCTCGGTAGTTCAACTGGATAGAATGTCAGATTTCGGCTCTGATGGTTGGAGGTTCGAATCCTCTCCGAGTCACACTAAGAGGTGAATTGTAACTGACTAAGAAGTCACTTGTGATTTACCTCTTTTTAATTTTAAACGGAATAGGCAAATCAATGTGTAAGCTAAAAAGTGCAGCGACATTTACAGATATATGTGTAAAATATCTTAGATTAGCCCAAACAGATATAGTGTGAATAAATTCTAATCAATTAACTAACGCTGAATTTATATCTACATAAAAAAAATTATGAAATCAAAAGGAGTAGCTTACTTATTATGGTTTTTTCTTGGGGGATTTTCTGCCCATAGATTTTACCTTGGAAAAGTTGGAAGTGGAATTCTGTATTTATTAACAGGACAATTATTCTTAATCGGATGGATAATTGACCTTTTTATTCTTAGTGGAATAGTTGATAAATACAATTTAATGAATGGATTTATCGGACCGAACAGAGGAAATGTAAATCAAAATCAAAATGTTGTCGTAAATGTTACTGCTCCAGCGCAGCCAACATCAGCACCTGTTCAAGCGGAAAATAAGATAGCCGAATAAAAAACTGAAGATAATGATCAAATTATTTGTAACCACTTTGATGACTTTATCTTTATGTATTGCTAATGCTCAAAGTAAGAAGGAACAGATTGAAAATCTAACCATTTCACTAGACAGCTTGAATCAAGTGGTAACTAATGAAAATCAAAATTTTAATGTGACGTTAGATAGCTTGAATCAAGTTCTTGGTAAGAATCAACAATATTTTGAGATCGAGATTGCCAGATATAGTATCGAAATTAATCATCTGAACACTCAACTAGATAGCTTGATTTCGATAAATGATTCGATAAATATTCAGCTTAAAATTAAGAATCAAAGAATAGACTCACTAATATTTCAGAAATTGGAGCTATTAGCAGATATAGATTTGTTAAGTGCACCTAGAATTGATAGGGAGAATAATTGGACTTTAATAGAAAGTAATCTTAAATGGGCAGAGAAGGATAATAGTCCGGCAGTAAAATGGTTCAATAAAAACGTGTTCAGTGGGAATCAAGACATCTATACCCCGACCTGCTATTCATATTTAATGGATGCTACGGACTATTATTGGGGCTACCCTGGAAGTATTGAAGAAGACGAATTCAAATCAAAATGGAAGTCAACATTTGATTTAAAGTACTCGTCTTTCGGCCAGGCATTCCAAAATGGAAATTGCGGTTGGGCCTCATTTGAAATTAGAAATATTGAATTTCTAGGAGATTTAAATGGGGGAGATTGGTTTAAATTAACTATAACAGGAGGCTGCGGAGAAAATGATTATTCAAATACGCTTGTAAGATTAGTAAAACTTACCGAAGAAAACGGCTCTTTTAAGATCGCCAATTTTATGTCCCTACAAGACGAATAACGCTAACAAAACCTAAACTTCATCAAAACGCATTTTAGCTGGAACATTGGCAGTAATAAGATGCCGAACAAAAAACTGAAGGTAATGAT